>JAYTWT010000355.1:0-1888 GCA_043743295.1 Alphaproteobacteria bacterium
GCCGTTGAGGTCGGTGCGCTGAACCAGGTGATCCACCTCTGGGCCTATGAGAGCCTGGATGAGCGCGCCAAGCGCCGCGCCGCCCTTTGGGCCGACCCGGACTGGCTGGACTACGTCAAGGAGGTCGGCGGACTGGTGGTCAAGCAGGAGAACCAGATCCTGACCCCCGCGCCCTTCTTCACCCTGCCACCGCCGGGGTGAGGCATTTGACTCCTGCGCCCTGAAGCCCGACCTATTCCCCATGATCGATGAGCTCTATTCGGCCAAGGTGCTACGGCTAGCGGCGGAGACGCCCCGGCTAGGGCGTCTGGCCGACCCGGACGCCTCCTGCGAGAAGGTCTCGAAACTGTGCGGCAGCCGGATCGTTGTGGATCTCAAACTGACGGACGGCCGGGTCAGTGACTTCGCCCAGGAGGTGAAGGCCTGCGCCCTAGGCCAAGCCTCCGCCTCGGTGCTGGGGGCCCATGTGATCGGTGCCACGCCCGCCGACCTCAAGGCTGCGCGCGATCAATTCAGGGCCATGTTGAAGTCCGGTGGCCCGCCGCCGCAGGGCCGGTTCGCCGACTTGGAGTTGCTGGCCCTGGTCAGGGACTATCCCGCACGCCACACCTCCACCCTGCTTGCATTCGAGGCGGCGGCGGAAGCGGCTGAAGTTGCGGCGGCGAGGCGAACCTGATGGCCGACTACATCTTCTTGATGCATGACGATGCCCCGGATGGCCTCGATTGGGACCCCTATCTGTCCCGCCTGCGCGAGGCGGGGGTCTTCCAGGGCGGCAGCGCCATCGGCGAGGGCTATTGCTCACGCAAGTCGGGCGAGCCACCGGCCCCCACGGCCCACATTACCGGCTTCATCCGCGTTACCGCCAAAGACCTCGCCCACGCCCAGACCCTGCTGGCCGGTAACCCGGTCTATGAGGCCGGGGGGACGGTGGAGATTAGAGAACTTCCGAACGGGTAGGGGTTCTGATTGGGCTGAAGCCTAATGCATCGCGCCGTTTATCCGCCTCGCCCCCTCGCGGGTCAGAAGTTGCTGTTTAATGCGCATCATGCGCGGCTGAGCGCCGCAGTTTGGCGAGACGCAGTGAATGATGGTGGGGTGACAGAACACCATGTCACCTGGCTCGCCGGTCAGTTCGACCACACGAAGCGGAATGCCTCTGATTTCTGCACCTGCCTCGATGAAGGCCGCAATGCGGTTCGGCGGCGATAGCGTCAAGCTAGCCAGGGCCGCGAGCCATGGGTGCGAACCGTAGAGTTGACCGCGGCGGCGTTCGGGTTTGCCCATAAGGTCTTCGGGCGACAGCGCTGCCTCGTGCTGCGCCAGCGCGCGGTGCGAGCCGGCGAGAATCAGGGTGCCGCCGCCGCCGGGCACGACCTCACCGACACAACTGACGACGAACAGCGCATTGAGGACATCGCTGTGAAGATCTACGGGGCTGTCCCAATGCCAGAGGCCCGTCGGTACATCCCATTCGCCGGGGTCTGGGATGACGGTCCGTCGCTTCACGGGCCCGACCGCATTCGCGCTTCGTGGCGTGCTTTCAGCTGGGCGCGAACCTCACTTAGTGGCTTGCCAAGCGATGGGTCGGCATCTGAAGCCTTAAGTCGCGGAACAATCGATTCTTGGATCCAGCGCTGTACCGCCTTGTCCCTCTCTTCCAAAGCCTGCAGTCCCGCTCGGACGACCTCGCTGACCGACTCGTAATCGCCGGCAGCCACTTTAGAATCGATATAGGCGGCTTGTTCACCGCGCAGACTGATCGAGCGCTTCTGGATTGACGACATGTCGCGGGTTTCCCTTGGCTGTCCGCCAGCTAGTGCGAATAATTCCTACTACAGTTGGCGATCTCTCGCACCCTGGTTCCGTTTTTCCCCAATCCATGCTA
>JAYTWT010000356.1:0-3196 GCA_043743295.1 Alphaproteobacteria bacterium
CGAGCTTCTGCAGGTACATCGACGCTGGGATGTGATCGAGAAAGGCGAGAAACTGCGCGCGCGTGGCCTTAAGCTCGGCCAGTTGATCCAACGTCGCCCGATGCGCGCGCCGTTGCAGATAGAGCAAGCTCGCCGACAGGACAAAAGCGATCATCAAGACGATGGTGAGGACCAGGACGAACTCCATTTCGGCCACGGAAAGGCAAAGATCGGCCAAACGACGAGCCTATCTGTAGGCAACGCGGTGTTCCGCGTCTACGCAAGCGCGGGGTGCTGACGGGTCGACATCTGCGCGCAACGAAAAGGCCCCGGTGTCGCCTCCGAGGCCTTCGCGGGATGTCGTAAGGATGCGTTGCTTCGCGCTCAGTTCCGCGCCGTATCCACCAACGCGTTCTTCGTGATCCAGGGCATCATGGCGCGCAGGCGCTGGCCGACTTCCTCGATCTGGTGTTCGGAGCCGCGGCGACGGGTGGCCTTGAAGCTGGGGGCGCCTGCGGCGTTCTCGGCCATGAAGTCGCGCACGAAGCGGCCGGACTGGATGTCCTCCAGCACCCGCTTCATCTCGGCCTTGGTGTCGGCGGTGACGATGCGCGGGCCGGTGACATATTCGCCGTACTCGGCGGTGTTGGAGATCGAGTAGTTCATGTTGGCGATGCCGCCTTCGTAGATCAGGTCGACGATCAGCTTCACCTCGTGCAGGCACTCGAAATACGCCATCTCAGGCGCATAGCCCGCCTCGACCAGGGTTTCGAAGCCCGCTCGGATCAGCTCGACGAGGCCACCGCACAGCACGGCCTGCTCACCGAACAGGTCGGTCTCGCATTCCTCGCGGAAGTTGGTCTCGATGATGCCGGAGCGGCCGCCGCCGATGGCCGAGGCATAGGCTAGGCCCAGATCCATCGCGCCGCCGGTGGCGTCCTGGTGGACCGCGATCAGGCAGGGCACGCCGCCGCCCTTCTGGTACTCACCGCGCACAGTGTGGCCGGGCCCCTTCGGCGCCACCATCAGCACGTCGATGCCGGCGGCGGGCTCGATCAGGTTGAAGTGGACGTTCAGGCCGTGGGCGAACAGCAGGGCCGTGCCGTCCTTGATGTTGGGCGCGATTTCCGCGTTGTAGATGCCGCGCTGCAGTTCATCGGGGGCCAGCACCATCAGCACGTCGGCCCACTTCGCGGCGTCAGCGACGCTCATGACTTTCAGGCCGTCAGCCTCGACCTTTTTAGCGGTGGCGGACCCCGCCTTCAGGGCTACGACCACGTTCTTGGCACCGGAGTCATGCAAGTTGAGCGCGTGCGCCCGGCCCTGGGAGCCATAGCCTACGATGGCGATCTTCTTGTCCAGGATGCGGGAAATGTCGGCGTCGCGATCATAATAGACGCGCATGATTGTTCTCCTGGCGGGTCAAGAAGGCTGCGGCCCGCGCAACGGCGGTGCAGCAAAGCGGGCGCTTTCCAGCGGTTTTTTGCCGAAAGGTCAAGGGAAGGCGCGACCCCGGATGCTGAGAACTCGTCGCACATCGTCTCGAACCATGGCATTTCGGCCCTATGATCGAGGTAACCCCCGAAATCATCTTGAATGACGACGAGGTCCAGGTGCGCGCGGTCCGTGCCTCCGGGCCGGGGGGGCAACACGTCAACAAGGTCTCGACCGCCATCGAACTTAGGTTCGATGTGCGCGGATCGCCGTCGCTGACGCCCTATGTGCAGGCGCGCCTGGAGAAGCTGGCGGGAAGCCGGCTGACGCTGGAGGGCGTGATCGTTCTGGTGGCTCAGTCCCGGCGCTCGCAGGAGATGAACCGCCAGGAGGCGTTTGAGCGCCTGACTACCCTGATCCGCAAGGCCGCCGAGCCCCCGCCGCCACCGCGCAAGAAAACGCGACCGACCTATGCCTCAAAGCTGCGGCGGCTGGACGGCAAGACCAAGCGGGCGACGGTCAAGACCCTGCGCGGGCGACCCAGCGGGGAGGACTAGAGGCTGAAGGTCGCCCCCTAGCTAAAGGTTGGTGCCGTCCAGTGCGGCCAGATGTCGGGCAGGTCAGTCGAGACCTTGTCCGGATAGTTCGGCGCGCGCTTCTCAAGAAACGACGAGACCCCCTCGCGCGCATCGCCCGACTTGCCGCGCGCCTGGATGCCCCGGCTGTCGGCACGGTGGGCCTCCATCGGATGCGCCGCCCCGGCCATCCGCCAGATCAGCTGGCGGGTGATCGCCACCGACACCGGCGAGGTATTGTCAGCGATCTCGCGGGCTAGGTCGCGCGCGGCGGGCAGTAGCTCGTCCGGCGCGTGCAGCGAGCGGACCAGGCCCTTGTCGAACGCCTCCTGCGCCGGGAATATCCGTCCGGTGTAACACCACTCCAGCGCCGTCTGGACGCCCACCAGATGCGGCAGGAACCACGAGGACGCCGCCTCCGGATTGAGCCCGCGCCGCGCGAACACAAACCCGAACCGCGCCGCCTCCGACGCCATCCGAAGGTCCATCGCCAGCTGCATGGTCACGCCCACGCCAACAGCGGGACCGTTCACTGCCGCGATCACCGGCTTCAGGCTTTCGAAGATGCGTAGGGTCAAGAGGCCGCCGCCATCGCGCTGCACGCCCTCACGCATCCGCGCCTCGCGGTGTAGCGCCTCACGCGCATCATAGTTGAAGGTCTCGGCCCCCGCCGACAGGTCCGCACCGGCACAGAACGCCCGCCCCGCCCCCGTCACGATCACCGCCCGCACCGCATCGTCTGCGTCGGTGGCGTCAAACGCGGCGATCATGTCGACCATCATCTGGGTGTTGAAGGCGTTCAGCTTCTCGGGCCGGTTCATGGTGATCGTCGCAACGCCGTCGGTCACGTCATAGAGCAGGGTCTCAAAAGTGGGCATGGGGCTTCCTCGTCTTTGTTATTTCCTTCTCACCCAAGTTGACGGTGCGGTGGTCAAGAGGGTTTAGGAGGTGGCCATGACCAAGACGCCCGACCTTGTCGCCGAGATGCTGCAGAGGCTCGTCGATGCGGGCGAGTTGGCCGGTGCCGTCACCGCTGTGTGGAAGAATGGCGGGATCGTCCAACGCGCAGCGGTCGGGTGGCGGGATATCGAGAACCAGTTGCCGGTCGCGCCCGATACAGTCTTTCGCATCGCCTCTCTAACCAAGCCGGTGGTTTCGGTCGCCGCCCTGACACTCTACGACCAGGGTGCCTTTGAGCTGGACGATCC
>JAYTWT010000357.1:0-4472 GCA_043743295.1 Alphaproteobacteria bacterium
CAAGCAGCCGCACTGCGCCGTAACCCCAACCGCGAAGCCCGTCTGACAGAGGCTGGTGTGCCCACCACCGTGCAGCACTTTGGCGGCCCTATCGACATATTGAGCAAGCCGGCAATCGCGCGCTTTGCGGCCCGACAGGGGACCAGGGTCGCGGTCGCCTGGATGAACCGTGCGGCGCGCCATACACCCGAGGGGCCGTGGGCGCGAATTGGTCGCCTGGGCGGCTATTACAACTTGAAATACTATAATGGCTTCGATCACCTCGTCGCCAACACCGAGGACATAGCCCACTGGATCGTGGCTCAGGGCTGGCCGGCAGGGCGGGTCACTTGCATCCCGAATTTTGCCTTCGCACCGCCTCACGCCCCCGCAGTGGATCGCGCAAATCTCGCGACGCCCCCCGGAGTACCATTGTTGTTGGCCATGGGCCGTCTGCATGAGAACAAGGCGCACGACGTCAGCCTCCAGGCGCTGGTCCATCTGCCCGAGGCCTATTTGTGGATCGCCGGGGTCGGGCCCCTGGAGGCCAAGCTGCGGGGCCTTGCCGAAGCCCTCGGCGTCGCGGATCGCGTCCGGTTCCTCGGGTGGCGGACCGATCCTTCGGCGCTCTATCGGACGGCCGACGTTTGCGTCTTCCCCTCACGGTTCGAGCCTCTCGGCAATGTGGTCATTCAGGCCTGGGCTCACGGTCTGCCGATCATCGCCGCAGCCAGCCAAGGACCCGGCGCGCTTATCCGAACGGAAACAGACGGCCTATTGGTTCCTGTCGATAATCCAGACGCTCTGGCCCAAGCCATATCGCGGCTGCTGTCCGACCCGGCCCTATGCGCACGGCTGACCGCGTCCGGTGCCGCGCGAGTAGAGTCCGAGTTTTCCGTGGCCTCCGTGGTCCGGCAATGGACGGCTCTATTCGCCGACGTCGGAGCCGCCTGATGTGCGCGATTGCCGGGCAGTTGGCGGGATCAGGCATCGCCGTTGCTCCGATGATCGGCGCGCTTACACACCGGGGGCCCGACGGCGTGCGGATGGAGCGCGAGGCTGGGGCGACCCTGGCCCATGCCCGACTTTCGATCATCGACCTGGAGGGCGGCTGGCAACCGCTGCGCGCCGCGGGTGGCACGGTGATCGGCAACGGCGAAATCTACAACTACCTCGAGCTGGCCCGCGATCATGACCTCACCCCGGCCCTGGCGACTGGGTCAGACTTCGAACCGCTGCTTCATCTCTACACGCGCGAGGGGGCCCGCGCGTTCGACCGACTGCGGGGCATGTATGCCTTCTGTCTGATCGGACCGGATGGTCGCGCCTGGCTGGCGCGTGACCCCTTCGGGATCAAGCCGCTCTACATCATGGAGCACGACGGCGGCCTAGCTTTCGCGTCCGAACCGCGCGCGTTCTTCGCCGCGGGCATGATGCAGCGCGTACTCGACGAGGATGCAGCCCGCGAGCTTCTCGACCTCAACTATACAGTAGGCGAACGCACGCCGTTTCAGGGCCTGAGGCGGCTAGCGCCCGGCGAGGTCGTTGAGGTGCGGGACGGGCGGATCGTTCGAGGTCACACGCATGCGCCGCTCCCCTACCCCCACCGGGTCGCTCGCGACCCGGTGGGGGGAGGGCTAAGCCTGCTCACCCGCCTCGACGCGGTGCTCGAAGACAGCGTACGGGTCCACCAGCGTGCGGACGTCCCCTACGGCCTGTTCCTCTCTGGCGGGATCGACTCGACGGCGATTGCAACCGTGATGTCACGGCTCAACACCCGGCCCGTCACCGCCTTCACCTGCGGCTTTGAGGCAAAGGGCGCGGCCGATGAGCGCGCGCAGGCAGAACGCGTCGCGCGGGCACTCGATCTAGACTGGCGCGAGACCACATTCGGCGAAGATGACTTCTGGCGCATCCTGCCGCAGGTCGCCTGGGCTTTGGATGATCCCACCGCCGACTATGCGAGCTTGCCGACCTACAAACTGGCCGAGGCCGCCAAGGGCACCCTCACCGTCGTGCTGACCGGCGAAGGCGGTGACGAGCTGTTCGGTGGCTACGGGCGCTATCGGCGTGCGCTCCGGCCCCGGTGGTTGGGCGGCCGTCCTGCGGAGCCAAGGGGCACCCGGCCCGAAGTCCTGGCGTCCTGGCGTGACGCGGCCCGCCCCCCGCAGGGCCTGAGCCCGCTGCAGGCCGCACAGTGGTCCGACATCGTCACCTGGCTGCCCAACGACCTGCTGCTGAAGCTCGACCGCTGCCTGATGGCTCACGGGCTTGAGGGGCGCACGCCCTTCCTGGACGCCGAGGTCGCCGCCTTCGCCTGGTCGCTGCCGGATCGCGAGAAGGTGCGTGGCGGCTACGGCAAATGGCTATTGCGTAAATGGCTGGAACGCACTTGCCCCGCCGCCCAGCCCTGGGCTCGCAAACAGGGATTCACCGTCCCGGTCGAAGCTTGGATTGCACCCCGCGCCGCCAATATCGCTGACCGCATTGGTCAGGTTGAGGCGGTGCGGCGCGTGCTGGGCGATGAGGCTCGCACCCGGATGCTGACCCCCGGGCCTGGTCGCTGGCCGCTGCTGCTCTTTGCTGTCTGGTCGCTGATTCACCTGGAGGGTGCGGAGCCGGTCGAGGCGTTGAAAAACCTCTGCCCAGGATAGCCACGCCTCTTCCTTCACCCTGGGGCGAGCGGCTACACAGCGGCCATGACCTCGACCCGTACATCCGACATCCTGCTGACCCGCCAAGCTGAAGGCCGCTGGAGCACCATTGCCGGGCCGGAGTGGAACAACCCAGGTGGCGGGCTCTGGGGCGGCTACGCCATCGGCCTCTTCATTCGGGTGTTGGAGGCGGAGCCCGAGGCAACCGGCGAGGCGCTATCGCTGACCCTGACCTATGCCGCCGCGATCCCTGCCGGTTCGCTTGACATTCGAACGCGGCGCATCCGCCAGGGCGGCTCGATTGGGGTCTGGGAGGTGGAACTGCTGGCGAAAGGTTCGGACCAGGTCGGCGTCCACGCCATCGTCACCCTGGCACGCCGGCCCGACACGCCGAGGTTCGCGTTTGCCACCATGCCTGACGCGCCCGCGCCGGAGACCCTGCCCAGCCCAACCAACACCTTGGCACCGCTGCACTACGGCGCTTCGGCCTTCGAACGGCGGACGCTGGAGGTGTTTCCGCCTGAAATCACCGGCGACTCCCGCAGCCTCGCCTGGGTGCGCACGCGGGCCGAGCCGCTGAACAAGGCACTGCTGGGGATGATCACGGACAACTCGCCGCCACGCGCCATGTATGCCCTCGGCCGCACCATTCGGACCACGACGCTGACGCTCACCGTCTATCTCCACGCCACGGCCGAGGAGATCGCGGAGGTCGGCCAAGACTTCATCCTGATCGAATGCGAAGGCCGGGTCGGCGGCAACGGGGCGTCTGACGAGCGCTCCAGCTACTGGAGCCGCGCCGGCAAGCTGCTGGCCACCAGCGAGCAACTGGCCTGGTACCGCGCCGTGACGCCGCAATCGCCGGAGTAGGTAGCAACACACGATGCTGCCACGCCGCTGTCAGCAGCCCCCGCGTAGGTATGGCGGTCACGCGCCAGAGGGCTTACCTTGCACGACATGTCTCCTGTTCCAGAATCCGCCGGGGTTTCCGACGTTTCCGCGTCGTTCGACTACGACGAGAACACCATGCCGATGCTCTGGAAACCGCACCGCCCGGTGCGGCCGGACAAGAGCGAGGGTGGGCGGAAGTTCAAATTGGTGTCGGCTTACGAGCCCGCCGGCGACCAGCCGACCGCCATTGCCGAACTGGTCGCCGGGATCGAGGCCAATGAGCGGGAGCAGGTCCTGCTGGGCGTCACCGGCTCCGGCAAGACCTTCACCATGGCCAAGATCATCGAGCAAACCCAGCGGCCCGCGCTGATCCTGGCGCCGAACAAGACCTTGGCCGCCCAGCTCTATAGCGAGTTCAAAAGCTTCTTCCCGGAGAACGCCGTCGAGTTCTTCGTCTCCTACTACGACTATTATCAACCCGAGGCCTATGTCCCGCGCACCGACACCTACATCGAGAAGGACTCTTCGATAAACGAGCAGATCGACCGCATGCGCCACTCGGCCACGCGGGCGATCCTGGAGCGGGACGACGTGATCGTCGTGGCCATCGTCTCGTGCATCTACGGCATCGGCTCGGTCGAAACCTATTCGGCGATGACCTTTTCGCTGAAGCCCGGCGACCGGATCGACGAGAAGAAACTGATGGCCGACCTCGTCGCGCTCCAGTTCAAGCGCAATGATCAAGCGTTCGAGCGCGGCACATTCCGGCGGCGCGGCGATACCCTGGAGATCTACCCGGCTCACTACGAGGATCGTGCCTGGCGGATCAGCCTATTCGGCGACGAGATTGAGACGATCACCGAATTCGACCCCCTGACCGGCCGCAAGACCGCCGATCTGGAGGGCATCAAGGTCTACGCCAACAGCCACTATGTGACCCCCCGCCCG
>JAYTWT010000358.1:0-1973 GCA_043743295.1 Alphaproteobacteria bacterium
GGCTGACTGAGAATGTCGGTCGCCCGCAGCGCAAAATCGAGCCAACCCCAGGTCGGCGCGCCCAGCGCCAGGTCGGGATTGGCCGCCACCTGGGCCCGATAGCGGTCGAACCGAGTACGGTCGTGGGTCAGGATATTGCCCTCAAAGGTGTCGTCGAAGGGCTTGCCCGGATCCCCCAGCGTGTACCCGCCGGCCCGGCCGAGGGTGATGTTGAACCGCGCAAGCGCGCGTGCCGCCGTCGGGGTCACCTTGCCGAGGTTCAGGCCCAGCATCGGCGCCGAGAGCACCGCGCCGGCAAATCGGCGCTCGCCATGCGCCAGCGCCAGCAGCGTGAGACAGCCGCCCATCGAATGACCGACGGCGAACCAGGGTTTCGGCAGGCGCGCCTCATAGCTGTCCAGCAGGCGCCGGAAGTCCTCGAGAAACGCCTTGTACCCCCGGGCGTGGCCCTTAAGGCGGTCGGGAAGTTCGCGCACCGACAGTCCCTGACCGCGCCAGTCATGCGCCAGCACCACAAAGCCGCGCGCCATGAAGTCCTGGATCGTCTCGTAATATTTCTCGATGGGCTCTGTACGCCCGCCGGATAGCACCACCGAGCCGCGAACCCGACCGCGCGGCGTGAACAGGGCGGCTCGCAGCGGCGCACGGCCGGCGCCGTCGACCCAGGCGGCCTCCCCGCCTCCCGGTCGCGGAGCTTGCGGTATATCGAGCAGAGGCGCGGGTTCGTCGCTCACGCCGTCGTCGCCGTCTCGAAGAGCGACTGGATCTTCGGCCGCAGAGCATAGGCAAGGCCCATGTCCGACAGCCTCACCCGCCCCGTCATCATGGCCCGCATCATGTCAAGTTCCCCCTTGCCCAGCGCCACCAGATCCGCCCGGCTGACGGACACCACCAGGTCGGCCGGTCCATCGTCATTGGTGACCACATCGCCGTCGACCCGAATGACGCCTTCCCCCCGCAGGTCCAGCTTCATGCTGGCGCCCAACCCATCCTCCGTGGCGAGGGCGCGACGGATCCGGTCCGTCAGCTGCTCCAGCGTCACCATGCGGCCATGTGCTCCCAAAGTCGGCTTGCAACCTTCGCCGCGCGCGACCGACCTGTAAACCGCGCACCGCTTGAAACGCCAGATTCGGCCCCTACCTGATAGCCTGAAGGCGCTGGATGTCCGGGCCTTCCGGGACGCTTCGAGGCCGTCAGGCTCGCGGCGCCCGCCCAGCAACGCAACCTTGCTTTCCAAGAAGGATGTGACCGAATGCGTACGATTGATTTTTCGCCCCTCTATCGCTCTGTGGTCGGCTTCGACCGCATGGCCTCCCTGCTCGAAACCGCCGCTGCGGACGCCTCGAGCGGTTACCCCCCCTACAACATCGAACGAACCGACGAGAACGCCTACCGAATTGACGTGGCCGTCGCTGGATTCCGGCCGGATGAGCTCAGTGTCGAGGTCAAAGAAAACCTGCTGACCGTCCAGGGCCGCAAGACCGCCAACGAAAACGCCAAGACCTATCTGCATCGCGGCCTCGCCGAACGCGACTTTGAACGCCGCTTCCAACTGGCCGACTATGTGCTGGTGACCGACGCCGACCTCGCGGACGGCCTCCTGTCGATCTCGCTCAAGCGCGAGCTTCCTGAGGCGCTGAAGCCGCGCCAGGTGCCGATCTCGGTCGGCGCCGCGAACCTGATCGAAGGTGAAAAGGCCGCCTAGTGGATCGTAGCCGACGGATGATTCCCATCCGTCTGTGGTCCGATCCACTAATTTCAATGACTTGTGGTGCGACTCGGGCAGTTCCATCTGTGTGAGTCGCACCACTAGGGCCTTGCTGGCGAAGGCCCGCGCGAGGCGCACCACAGGCCCTTGATTTCGACGGATCGCACTAAGGACGGATCGGTTTCATCCGTCTGCGACGATCCGTTGGTGCGTTGCGCAAAACGCGTGGCGCGGTCTTTTGAAACCCCTCTCCTCTTCGTGACGC
>JAYTWT010000359.1:0-6118 GCA_043743295.1 Alphaproteobacteria bacterium
CCGGTCGCTGTCCAGGAGAACCGCAATCGGGCCGCGCAGCATCTGGGTGGAACCTTGCTGACCGCCTACCAGGTCCATTCCGCCCGCGCGGTCTTCGCCGACGGGCCCTGGCCGGCGACGCCGCCGCAAGCAGACGCGGTGGTGACGGCAGCGCCGGGCATCATTTGCGGCGCATTGGCCGCCGACTGTGCGCCCATCCTGCTGGCCGACCCGAAGGCCCGCGTGGTCGCTGCCGCCCATGCCGGATGGCAAGGCGCACTCACAGGTGTGGCCGCGGCCGTCGTTGCCGAGATGGAGGCGCGGGGTGCGGACCGCCGTCGGATCATCGCCGTGGTGGGACCCTGTATCGGACGGGCATCCTACGAGGTCGGGCTGGAGTTCGAGGCTCGCTTCGTCGGCGTTCATCCCAGCTATGGCCGCTTCTTCAGCCCCGGCATGAGCGCGGACAAGCGTCAGTTCGATCTGCCGGCCTTCGTGCTGGATAGACTGAAAACGGCGGGCGTCGGCGCGGCGGAAGCCTTGGGCCGCGACACCTGCGCCGAGGCGGAACTGTTCTTCTCCAACCGCCGCGCCTTCAAGCTGGGCGAGCCGGACTATGGGCGCTTGTTGTCGGCGATCATCTTAACCTGACGGGGAGCTATGGACTCAAGGCCGACCCCTGCTAGAAGCCCGCGCATCGTCGTATAGGTGGGGACTCGATGAAGCTGCTGGCTGGCAACTCCAATCGCACACTTGCCCAGGCTGTGGCCACGCACCTCGACCTGCCGCTTTGCCGCGCTCAGGTGAAGCGGTTCGCCGACAATGAGATCTTCGTGACCATCGACGAGAATGTCCGCGGTGAGGACGTCTTTGTCATCCAATCCACCAGCTATCCGGCCAACGACAACCTGATGGAACTGTTGATTTGCATCGATGCGCTGAAGCGCGCATCGGCCCGGCGGATCACGGCGGTGATGCCTTACTTTGGTTATGCCCGTCAGGATCGGAAGACCGGTGGGCGCACGCCGATTTCGGCTAAGCTTGTGGCGAACCTCATCACCCGCTCTGGGGCCGACCGCGTTCTGACGATGGACCTACATTCGGGCCAAATTCAGGGCTTCTTCGACATCCCGACCGACAACCTGCTGTCCGCGCCGCTGTTGGCCGCCGACATCAAGGAAAATCACGCGAAGACCGCAGAGCTGATGATCGTGTCACCCGACGTGGGCGGTGTGGTGCGGGCCCTAGCGGTTGCGACCCGCCTGAACGCAGACCTCTCGATTGTCGACAAGCGTCGGTCCGGGCCGGGTAAGAGCGAAGTCGCCAACATCATCGGCGATGTTTCCGGGCGTCGCTGCATCCTATTCGATGACATGATCGACGGTGGCGGTACGCTGACCAACGCCGCACAGGCCCTGATCGACAACGGCGCTTTGGAGGTCTCGGCCTATGTTACCCACGGCGTGCTCTCCGGCGCAGCGGTCGAGCGGGTGAACGCTTCGATTCTCAAGGAGTTGGTGATGACCGACTCAATATCTCCCCCGGACCGCGCCACCGATGGCGGTAAAATCCGCTATGTCAGTTGCGATCGCCTGATCGGAGAAGCTATCCGCCGCATCGCCAACGAAGAGAGCGTTTCGAAGCTGTTCGATTGAGCGGGGCGATTGGAGGCTGCGGCCTGGAGCGGCGTCACACCGTCAGCCGCTGGTCCCGGGAGACGACGTCGTGGATCGGCGCGTCGGCGGCGGTCTTGCAGTACGCCATGCGGCTCCGTCGGAATGCCACAGCACCATGCCCCCTGTCCCCTGCCCGCCCGTGGCAAGCCACAGGTGCCCATCGGCCTATCGCCCCGCGAAGGATCTGGTACCCCTACGTCTTGAAGAAACTCAGAGGTTCGGAGCTCAGGGATTTGAGAGGGTCCATGCGCCCGCGTTGAGTTGAGGACCGGCCCGAATGCAGTCCACGACGACTGGTGTACAACGCACCTTCACCGCGACGTTGACTCGCAACGATGCCCCTGTATAACCGCCCACCTCGCGCTCCGAGCCTCCTCTGGGGCGTGTTACCTGTTGCACAGACACCCTTTTAGTACCGAAGGCGCGAACGATGTACGCGGTGATCAAGACCGGCGGAAAGCAATACCGGGTCAGCCCCGGCGATATGCTGGTTGTCGAGAAGCTCGATGGCGAGCCCGGTGCCGTTGTGGCGTTTGGCGATGTGCTGATGCTGGGTGATGGCGAGGCCGTTACGGTCGGCGCGCCCCTGGTAGACGGTGCCTCGGTGGCGGCGACGCTCGTGGAAACCCGCAAGGGTGAGAAAATCAAGATCTTCAAAAAGATCCGCCGCCAGGGTTATCGCCGCACGGGCGGTCATCGCCAGGCCGAAACGGTTCTGCGGGTCACCGGCATTACCGCCGGCGGCAAGGAAACTAAGTGGGACGGCGTTGTCTCTCTGGTCACCAAGGGCGAACTCGACGCCCGCGCCCGCGGCCTGGATTTCGCGACCCTGAACCTGCCGCGCCTGACCAAGGCTCAGAAGGCTGCTGCGGCCGCTGCCGAAGCCCCCGCGCCGAAGGCCGTGAAGGCCGCGAAGGTGGTCGAGGCTGCGCCGGTAGAAGCCGCCGCGCCTGAAGCTGCTGCGCCCGCTAAGAAGGCCGCCCCGAAAAAGGCTGCCGCCAAGAAGGATACGTCGGCCGAGTAGTCGGGCCGATCTCAGTAAATAAGGATAGGGGCACACAATGGCTCACAAGAAATCAGGCGGCTCTTCCAGCAACGGTCGCGATTCCGCCGGTCGCCGTCTTGGCGTGAAGAAATTCGGTGGCGAGGCGATCAACGCGGGTTCGATCATCGTGCGCCAGCGCGGCACGAAATTCTGGCCTGGCCCCAATGTCGGCATCGGCAAGGATCATACGCTCTTTGCCCTGGTGACCGGCGCGGTGGCGTTCGTGACTAAGCGCAATAATCGCACCTACGCGACCGTCGTGCCGACCCCGGCCGAAAAGATGCTCGCGGCCGAATAGGCGGAACCCCCTCATCGGTTCCGCCCTCACTTAAGATGGCGGACCGGCAAGACGACCCAAAGGGGAGTCCGGTCAGCCGGGCTCCCCTTTGTCGTTTCAGGCCCCCAGCAGAGGGGCGGGAGGTAAGAAAATGTGTGTCCTTGAGACCGTGACCGACACCGGACGGCTCATCCTGCGGGGCGGCCTGATGAATGATCACACGGCGGGCTTTGTGATCGAGCACCGCCAGCTGGGGGTGATCGGAAAGCTGGGTTTCCGCGAAATCGAGGCCCGGCGCCCGCGCTTGGCCGTACGCGTCGATCCTGCGTTCCAGGGGCAGGGGTTGGCAACCGAGGCGGTGACCGCGGCGCTGGACTGGGCCCGCGCCGACTGGGGCCGCAGCGCGGTCTGGGCGGCCCACGTGCCGGATGATGTCGCGGCAGGACAGGTGTTGATCGACGCCGGGTTCCTCTACACCGGCGACCACGCGCCCGACGGGCGGATGATGGTGTGGCTCGCGTGAACCTTGCGCGACCAATTTGTGCTATCGCCTCGCCTATGTCGGCCGCCGTCCTTCATCGTGCTCTCAGTTCCCGTCCGCTCACCTGGCGGGTGGGCGCAGTCATGGCCGGTGCCTTGGTGATGGCTTTGGCGTCTCAGGCCGACATTCCCCTGCCCGGTGGCGTGCCGCTCAGCCTACAGACCTATGCTCTGTTCGTGATGGCCGGCCTATTGGGCGGAGCGCTGTCGCTGTCGGCAGTGTTGCTCTGGCTGGCCGCAGCAGGTCTGGGCCTGCCAGTGCTAGCCGGCGGCGCGGGCGGCCTGCCTTCGCTGTTCGGTCCGACCATGGGGTTCCTGATCGGCATGGTGGCCGCCGCGTCGGTAACCGGGCGACTGTCACAACGGATCGTCGGCTTCGGCGCGCTGCTGGCCCTGTTCCTGGGTGGCCATGTGATCGTTTTGCTGGTCGGGTGGACGGGCCTTCTGGGCAAGCTTGCGCCTGGGTCCGCCTTCACGGACGGCGTCCTGCCCTTCCTCCCCGGCGCGGTGGCAAAGTCGCTCGCCGCCGCTGCAACTGTGCGCCTGGTGTCCCGATGAAGTTTCTCGATCAGGTCAAAATCTACGTTCGCTCCGGCGACGGTGGCGGCGGCGCGGTCTCATTCCGGCGCGAGAAGTTCATTGAATTTGGCGGCCCGGACGGTGGCGACGGCGGGCGCGGCGGCGACGTCTGGATCGAGGCGGTCGAGGGTCTCAACACCCTGATCGACTATCGATACCAGCAGCACTTCCGGGCTGGCACCGGCGTCCACGGCATGGGCCGCAATCGCCATGGTGCCAACGGCGAGGACGTGATCCTAAAGGTACCCGTCGGGACCGAGGTGCTGGACGAGGACAAGGAACTGATTACCGACATTTCGGCGGCGGGCCAACGTTTCCTGCTGCTCAAGGGGGGTAATGGCGGCTTCGGCAATACCTATTTCAAGGGCCCGATAAATCAGGCGCCGCGCCACGCCAACCCCGGCCTGGACGGCCAGGAGCAAGGCCTCTGGCTGCGGCTGAAACTGATCGCCGACGTCGGTCTGGTCGGGCTGCCGAACGCGGGCAAGTCTACCTTTCTGGCTGCCGCCAGCGCCGCCAAGCCGAAGATCGCCAGCTATCCGTTTACGACCCTGCACCCAAACCTCGGCATGGTGGACCTCTCGCTCGGCGAGCGGTTCGTGTTAGCCGACATTCCCGGCCTGATCGAAGGGGCCAGCGAGGGTGCGGGCATCGGCACGCGGTTCCTAGGCCATGTGGAGCGCACCGCCGTTTTGGTGCATCTGGTCGATGGCACCGAAGAGGATGTGGCCGGTGCCTGGCGCACCGTGCGCTATGAGTTGGAAGCCTATGGCGAGGGTCTGGAAGACAAGGACGAAATCCTGGCGCTGAACAAGATCGACGCCCTGGACCCCGAGACGATCGCCGCAAAAGTCTCCGAATTGGAAGCGGCGTCGGGCGTCAAAGTGCGCAAGGTGTCCGGTGCAGCCAAGCAGGGAGTCACCGAGCTGCTACGCGAGGCTTACGCCCTGGTGCGCCAGCGCAAAGGCGAGGTCGCCGCCGAGATCGCAGGGCCCGAGGACTGGGCACCTTGAGCGAACTGGTTGCCGCCCGCCGGATCGTCGTCAAAGTCGGCTCTGCCCTTTTGGTCGGGCCAGACGGCGCGGCGGATGGCGCGTGGTTGGCCGATTTTGCCGCCGACTTGGCACGATTGCGGGCCAGGGGTCAGCAAGTGCTGGTGGTGTCATCCGGCGCAGTCGCCCTGGGCCGGCGCCGCCTGGGCCTCGGCAAACGCCTTAGCCTGCCGCAGAAACAGGCGGCCGCCGCCGCTGGTCAATCCGCCCTGATGCGGGCTTGGGAAGTAGCGTTGGAGCCACACGGCCTGAACTGTGCCCAGATCCTGCTGACCCGCGATGATACCGAGGTCCGCCGCCGCTGGCTAAACGCCCGGGCTACGGTGGAGACGCTACTGGACCTGGGCGTGATCCCGGTGATCAATGAAAACGACACGGTGGTGACCGAAGAGATCCGGGTCGGCGACAATGACCGGCTGTCGGCGCGGGTGGCCCAACTGGTCGGCGCAGAGGCGCTGGTGCTGCTATCCGATGTCGAAGGGCTCTACACCGCTGACCCCCGCCGCGACCCCGCCGCGACTCACATTTCACGCATCGAACGCCTGACGCCCGAAATCGAGACCATGGCCGGCGGAGCGAATGCGACAGCGGGTGTCGGCACCGGCGGGATGGCCACCAAGCTGGCTGCCGCCCGGATCGCCTCGGCTGCTGGATGTGCGACCCTGATCACGCTGGGAACCCGCGCCGCACCGCTGTTGGCTATTGAACAGGGGGCTCTAGCCACCGTCATCGCACCCGACATCACACCTGCCGCCGCCTACAAGGCCTGGATCGCCGGGTCGCTGTCGCCCACCGGAAGCCTGACTGTCGACGCGGGCGCAGCGGCGGCGGTTCGGCGGGGCAAGAGCCTGCTGGCTGCCGGGGTGCGAACCGTCGAGGGCCATTTCGACAAAGGCGACGCTGTGCTGATCCGCAACGAAGCGGGGCTGGAGATCGCCCGCGGCCTGGTCCGCTACGCCGACGAGCATGC
>JAYTWT010000360.1:0-2355 GCA_043743295.1 Alphaproteobacteria bacterium
GCCATGGGCCTGGGCAGCCGTGAGATTGCCCAACCGTTCGTGGGCGTCGCGTCCTGTTGGAATGAGGCTGCACCCTGCAACACCACGTTGATGCGTCAGGGACATGCTGCCGCCGAGGGCGTCAAGCTGGCCGGCGGAACCCCCCGCGAGTTCTGCACCATCACCGTTACCGATGGCATCGCCATGGGCCACGAGGGCATGCGCTCATCCCTGGTCAGCCGCGAGGTGATCGCAGATTCGGTCGAGCTGACCGTGCGCGGGCACGCCTATGACGCTTTGGTCGGGGTCGCAGGCTGCGACAAGTCGCTGCCCGGCATGATGATGGCTATGCTGCGTCTGAACATCCCATCGGCCTTTATCTATGGCGGCTCGATCCTCCCAGGCAACTGGCAGGGCCGCGAGGTCACGGTGCAGGACGTCTTCGAAGGCGTCGGTAAGCACTCTGCAGGCCAGATGAGCCTGGAGGACCTGTGCGATCTGGAACAGCATGCCTGTCCCGGCGATGGGGCCTGCGGAGGCCAGTACACCGCCAACACTATGGCCTGCGTGTCGGAAGCCATCGGCTTAGCCCTGCCTTTGTCATCTGCCCTGCCGGCGGCCTATCTGGATCGCGACCAGTACGCGGTTGCCAGCGGCAAGGCGGTGATGGCGATGCTGGAGCGCAACATCCGTCCTCGCGACATCTGCACCCGTGAGGCGTTCGAGAACGCTGCTGTGGTGGTCGCGGCCACCGGGGGGTCGACCAACGGCGGCTTGCACCTGCCCGCGATGGCCCACGAGGCGGGTATCAGCTTCACCCTGCGCGACGTTTGCGAGATTATGAAGCGAACACCCTATCTCGCCGACTTGATGCCCGGCGGGCGCTATCCGGCCAAGAAGATGGGCGAGGCGGGCGGCGTGCCGATGCTGCTGCGGACCCTGCTGGACGCTGGCCTGATCCATGGCGATTGCATGACCATCACCGGCAAGACGATCCGCGAGAACCTAGAAGGCGTGGTCTGGCGTGAGGATCAGGACGTAATCCGTCCGGTCTCCAACCCGCTTTCACCGACCGGTGGAGTGGTGGGGCTGTGGGGTTCGCTGGCCCCGGATGGTGCCATCGTGAAGGTCGCGGGCTCTAACCACACCAAGCATCGCGGACCTGCGCGAGTGTTCGACGGCGAAGAGGCCGCGTTCGCCGCCGTGGAGGCACGCGACTACAAGGAAAACGACGTCCTGGTGATCCGCTATGAGGGGCCAAAGGGCGGTCCCGGCATGCGCGAGATGCTGTCGACCACGGCGGCAATCTTCGGCCAGGGCATCAGCGACAAGGTGGCCCTGATCACCGACGGTCGTTTTTCGGGTGCCACACGGGGCCTGTGTATCGGCCACGTCGGGCCGGAAGCGGCAGACGGCGGCCCAATCGGTTTGGTCAAGGACGGCGACATCATCTCCATCGACGCCGACGCGGGGACCATCGACCTGGAGGTTGATCCTATCGAGCTGGAAAACCGCGCCCGGCATCTGGCCAAGGAGGGGCCCCGCCGGTCCAACTATACGACCGGCGCAATCTGGAAGTTCGCCCGCACCGTTGGTCCAGCGCACCTGGGGGCCGTGACCCACCCAGGCGGGGCGGCTGAGGCGCACATGTACGCGGATATCTGATGCGTAAGAGCCTCTGATGCGAACCTTGGGCCTGATTGGCGGAATTAGCGCCGAGAGCACCAGCGTCTACTATCAGCAGCTGAACCGCATGGTCCGCGAGCGGTTGGGTGGGCTGCACTCGTGCGCGTTAGTCCTGTGGTCTGTGGATTTTGCGCCCGTTGCTGCCCTGCAAGCCAACGACGACTGGGACGCCACCGGCGCGATCCTGGCGGATGCGGCGCGTAAGTTGGAGGGGGCGGGCGCTGACGCGATCTTGATCTGCGCCAACACCATGCATCTGAATGCGCCTCAGATAGAGGTCGCCGTGAGCGTACCTCTGATTCACATCGCCGATGCGACAGCGGCGGCGCTGGAGGCTCTGGGCGTGACCCGGCCGCTACTGTTGGCCACCCGGTTTACTATGGAAAAGGCGTTCTACCGGGACCGGTTGGCGGCCCAAGGGCTGGCTTGCCTGACGCCGGACCAGGACGACCGCGAGCGGCTACACGCGATCATCTATGACGAGCTTTGCCAGGGTGTGATCCTGGCTCAGTCGCGTGTGGTTGTGCTGGACATGGTCGAACGGGGCAGGGCGGCAGGTGCCGACGGGATCATCTTCGGCTGCACCGAGATAGGGCTATTGTTGGATGCGCACACCATGCCTCTGCCGACCGTCGATACCGCCATTGCGCATTGCCAAGCGGCGGTGGACTTCGCGCTCGCTTAGCTCAG
>JAYTWT010000361.1:0-1794 GCA_043743295.1 Alphaproteobacteria bacterium
CCGAAGCTGTTGAAGCGTCACGGCTTGACCGTCGACGACATCGACATCTGGGAACTGAATGAAGCCTTCGCCTCGCAGTGCCTCTACAGCCGCGACAAGCTGGGCATCGATCCGGCCAAGTATAACGTCAACGGCGGCTCGATCTCGATCGGCCACCCCTTCGGCATGACCGGCGCACGCTGCACCGGCCACATCCTGCAGGAAGGCAAACGTCGCGGCGCCAAGTGGGGCGTGGTGACCATGTGCATCGGCGGTGGCCAAGGCGGCGCCGGCCTATTCGAGATCTATTAGGTCCGGACCTAATTCTGGACGGATCGGCCCTCCCTCGCGGGAGGGCCTTTTCGTTTGGGCCTATCCCCGAACCGCTTCGAAGGTCCAGGTGCGGTCACTGCCACGCACTCCGCGAGAGCGGTCGTAGTTTCCGCAGACGCTGAGGTTGCTAAATCCCGCCGCTCCGAGCGCCAGACGAAATTCGTCCAGCCCCCAGTACCGCTGCGCCATCACGTCGATCTGGGTTTCGAGCAGCGTTTGGTCGCGCCAGCGCTCATAGCGATAGGTGGTTTCCGCCCGCTGCCGGAACCAGTCGGTGCGCGTACGGATTCCTTCGCAAGTCAGCAGGTCGCCGTTCGGCGAGGTCCAGCGGCGGCGGTCCTGAATATCGGCCGAGAGGTAGCTAAGCCCCTGGATGTCCAGCACCAGCACGCCGCCCGGTTCCAGGTGGTCGTGGAACCGGCGCAGCACCGCCAGCGCGGTGGCGAAGTCGTCGATAAGCGTGAACGAGCCCACCGGGATCAAGATCGCCCCGAACCGTCGGTCGTAGGCGAAGTCGTCGTAGCTCTGGCCCCGCAGGTCCGGCGCAAAGCCCGCTTCAGCGCATCGGGTGCGGCAGCGCTCAAGCATCTCCGGGCTCGGATCAAACCCAGCGATGTCCAGCCCCGCCTGCAGAAAGGGAACCAGGGTCCGCCCGGAGCCGCAGGCCGGTTCCAGGATCGTTCGTCCGAACGCCTGGAACCGTTCCAGATGAAAGGCCGTATCGGCCAGGGCGAAGTACGGTTTGTCGATGTCGTAGATCTCGGCCGCGATAGAGCCATAGCGGTTGGTCAAGGACTCTGAAGGCATGAGTGTCTTTCGGAATGGGAGATGCCGCACGCAGGAACGACAAAGTTCCGGCGCGATGTGATGGCCAGCGGTGTCCGCGGCGCTTATGAGCGACTAAGCCTTCATAGTGGGCAAAACCGTATAGATACGCCGCCTTGGGTCAAGCTTCTCGGGGCCCCGCGCGTTGACACAGAGGGGGTCAGTCCTTAAGTCTCCCGCGCCCCTGAAAGCGTGAATTGCATGCACGCATTTCCTTGGCGGCGAAGGGCCTTTCCGCCGCCTGCGGCTCGCACGATCGGACTATCCATTGAGCATTTTCCAACGGTTTTTCGGCTCTTCCAACGACCGCAAGGTCAAGGGATTGCAGGCCCGCGCCCTGAAGATCACCGCTCTGGAGCCGGCGATCCATGCGTTGAACGACGAGCAACTTCGGGCCAAGACGGTGGAATTCCGGGACCGTCTGGCCAAGGGTGCCACCTTGGACGACCTGCTGGACGAGGCCTTCGCCGTCGTTCGTGAGGCCGCACGCCGCGTGCTGGGCCAGCGCCACTACGATGTGCAGCTGGTGGGCGGGATGATCCTCCACAAAGGCGGCATCGCCGAAATGCGGACCGGCGAAGGCAAGACCTTGGTGGCGACCGGCCCAGTCTATCTGAATGCGCTGGCCGGCAAGGGCGTCCACGTCATCACCGTCAA
>JAYTWT010000362.1:0-2651 GCA_043743295.1 Alphaproteobacteria bacterium
TCGCCCGCGTCGGCCAGACAGCGGTCGTGCCTCAGTCCGACGTCTCCATCGAAGAAGAGAAGGGCAAGCAATTCCTGACACTGCAGACCGGTGCCTCGCTGGCAACTCTGGTGGCGGGCCTCAATGCCCTCGGCGTCACGCCGCGCGACATGATCTCCATCCTGCAGACGATCAAAGCGGCCGGTGCCCTGCAGGCCGAAATCGAGGTGATGTGATGAACACCGCCGCCTATGCACCTTCCTTCGCGCCTTCGCTTGCCACCGCGTCCGCCAAGGCACCCCCTACATCGGACCTGCTGACCCGCGCCAAGGCCAAGGACGCCGCCGAGAAGTTCGAGAGCCAGTTTCTCTCCCAAATGTTGGGCCAGATGTTCAAGGGGATCGACACGGACGGCCCCTTCGGCGGCGGCTTCGGCGAAGAGATGTTCCGCTCGCTGATGACCGACGCCATGGCCAAGAACGTCACCAAGGCCGGCGGCATAGGCTTGGCCGACACCGTCCAGCGCGAGATCCTCAAGATGCAGGGGCTGACCTGATGGCGCTCTCGGCCAACGACGCCCCGGACCGTGTTGAACAACTCATCATTCTGACCGAGCGGTTGACCACGCTGATTGCGTCCCAGGCCCAGGCCTTCGAAGAGCGGCGGCCCAAGGATGCGGCGGCTCTGACGGAGGAGACCGCGCGACTGGCCAACCTGTACCGGCATGAGTCCGCGCGGGTCCGCGCCGACGTCGGCCTGATCGACGGCGCACCGCCGGAGATGCGCGCCCAGTTGGTCCGCGCCACAGAAGCCTTCGACGCCGTCCTGGCGCGCCAAGGCCGCGCACTGGACGCCGCGCGCTCGGTGACCGAAGGCCTGGTCAAATGTATCGCCGAAGAGGTCGCTCTTCAGCGCCAGAAGGTAAGCGTCTACGGAGCCGGCGGCCTCCAGAACGGCGGTGCCCCCGCCACCGCGATCACCTTGAACAAGCGGGCGTAGGGGTTCGGCCCGCGCGACGGCAGGCGCGTCCCGCAGGCAACCTAGCTCTTGCCCTTTTCGGGTCTGGGCCTAGTCTTCCTCGCGGGTAATGGATGAAAGCTATGAGCGACGCTGTTGGCCCCGGCGACCTAGTTCTTTGCGTCAATGCCGCCCCTAATCATGCGACAGGAAGGCCGGTGCCCCTCCAGGCCGGAGAGACCTATCGCGTCATCGCGGTGATGGAGTTCGGCTGTCCATGTGGACGCTCCGACGCCTTGATTGACGTGGGCATTGACTTCGGATGGTGCCAGACGCGCTTTCGGCTACTGCCTAAGCCCAAGGCCCAGGCCAGGACCCGCCGCATTTCGGCACCGAAGGAGACGGAAACGGTTCGCTGACCCGACCTTCGCCGGGACAGGCTCAAGCCCCTTATCGGCGACCAACCGCCTCGGCCAGCACGCTGGTCACCAGCGCGTTCAACGATACACCTTCTGTAGCGGCCCTCACCTTCAGCTTCTCGTGGAGACTGCGGGGGACACGTTGACGCCATTGGCCGGAGGTGGCCGGGCCGGGGACCTCGCGGCCCAGTTGGCGGGCGGCGTCAAGCCACTCGAGGATCGCGCCCTCGATGTCGGCCAGGGCCGCTTCCCGAGTTGCACCGTCGCCCAGACACCCAGGCAGTGCGGGAACCGAGGCCAGCCAACCGCCGCCATCCGCGTCGGACAAAGGTTCGACCATGATCGCGTACTCAGACTGCTTGGCCATCGCCGTTCCCTTCGATCATCATCAATAACCTACGAATGTAGACAGGCTTGATCAGGCGTTTCGCCGGGAGGGTCAGAATCGCGGCGATTGTCGGCGAAGTCACCTTCGAGTGAGACCCGCCACCCGACGGCGGCAGGCAGTCCCAACCCAGTCGGTGACAAACGCGCTGAACGTCTCTGATCGTCCAATCGCCAGCGGGGTTCTGGCGCATCTGAGCCAACAACTTGTCCACGCTCGTCATGATTCTAGATACCGTATGCGGTACCGCATTTCAAGAACCGGGCGCGCGGCTTGATTCAAACGCTTGTTTCATCCCCACTAACCGGCCTATCCTCTGACTGCCGTCGGACCTTCCGGCGGCCTACGTTCTCAGGGCGGGGTGAAACTCCCCACCGGCGGTAATGTCCTCCGAAGCCTCGGCGAAGGAGGGACGAGCCCGCGGGCGCTTCGCTTCGGCGAAGGACGAGCAGATTCCGGTGTGATCCCGGGGCCGACGGTTAGAGTCCGGTTATGAGAACGGTCGAGCCATGTCTGGGCGGGAAACCGTCTGCGCGCGGCGCGGCCTGCCCCTGAGTCGTGGTCCTTTGAACCCGGTCAGGGAGAAGACCATGACACACTCTGCCAGCACTGAACTCAAGACGCTTGAGTTCCCTACCGCCAACGGTGCTTTTCGCGCCGGCCGCATCGCCTTCATTCACGCTCTTTGGCACGCCGACATCGTGCGTGAATCCTACGAAGGCTTCGTCAAGGAGATGGGACGGCTGGGCATCCCCGCCACAGCCATCGAGAAGTTCGAGACCCCCGGCTCGTTCGAGATCCCGCTACATGCCCAAACTCTGGCCCGCACCGGACGCTATGCTGCCATCGTGGCGGCGGGGTTCGTGGTGGACGGCGGCATCTATCGCCATGACTTCGTCGCCCAGACGGTG
>JAYTWT010000363.1:0-5622 GCA_043743295.1 Alphaproteobacteria bacterium
GGTCCTCATCGTTGAAGATGATGTGATGGTGGCGATGCTGATCGCCGACATGCTGACTGATCTGGGCTGCGTAGTCGCGGGATCGGCAACCCATCTGGACGAAGCCATGAGCTTAGCGTCGGGCACGACGTTCGATTGCGCCCTGCTGGACGTCAACCTGCAGGGTCAGTCGATCTTTCCCTTGGTCGATTTACTCCGGGCCAAGGGCGTACCGTTCGCGTTCGCCACGGGCTACAGCAACGCTGACTTACGAAGCGCCGACCGCGACGCACCGATTTTGCTCAAACCATTCCGGGAAGACGACCTAGCGCGGGTGCTGGCTCTGTTGCCGCTTCGCTAGAGCCCCTTGGCGATCAGTCCCGCCAGCAGCTTGTCCGGCGTGATCGGATAGTCGCGCACCCGGACTCCGCAGGCATTATAGACGGCGTTGGCCACCGCCGCGCCAGCACCGGAATTGCCCAGTTCGCCTACGCCCTTGATCCCCATCGGGTTAGCCTTGTCGTCCACCTCATCCAGCATGATGGCGTCCAGATCCCCAATGTCGGCCTGCACCGGCGCGAGGTACTGGGCCATGTCCTGGTTCAGCAGCGAGCCATAGCGCGGGTCCACCGGATTACCCTCGGTCAGGGCCGAACCGACGCCCCAGATCATCCCGCCGGTCAGCTGGCTGCGCGCGGTCTTGGCGTTGAGGATCCGCCCGGCGGCGAACACCCCTAGCATCCGGCGCACTCGGACCTCGCCCGTGACGACATCAACGCCCACCTCGCAATAGTG
Source organism: Alphaproteobacteria bacterium (assembly GCA_043743295.1). Taxonomy (GTDB): domain Bacteria; phylum Pseudomonadota; class Alphaproteobacteria; order Caulobacterales; family Caulobacteraceae; genus Phenylobacterium. Next base: position 775 of record JAYTWT010000363.1, read on the forward strand.
CGCACCATAGGTCTGTTGGCTCCATTCGCGGGCGTCAGCGGCAGGCCTGATCTCGCCCTCCACCATCAGGCCTTCCGGCGCGGTACGGCGGATCAAGGTCGCCAGGGTCTCAGAGCGGTTCGCGATGGCCACAACACCGTCCTGGAACGTCACCTGCTTCGGATCGCCGCCGAAAAGGGGCGAAGCTTCATCCCCGGTCGCCAAGTCGGCGATGGCGGTACGCAGATTCATACCCGCCATCAGCGCCGCCGATCCCGCCGTGGCCGCCCCGAACTGGCCGCCCGAGCCGGGTGCTGGCGGAAGCTCCGAGTCGCCGATCTCGACCACAACCTGGCCCAGTGGCACGCCCAGCGTCTCCGCCGCGATCTGGGCCAGCACGGTATAGGTCCCGGTCCCGATGTCGGTCATGCCCTGGCGCACGGTGATCACCCCCTCGGCGTCGACCGTGAAGCTGCACTTTGCAGGCAGCAGGAAGTTGCCACGGATGGCGGCAGCCATGCCCAGGCCTACATGCCAGCGGCCATCTCGCACGGTTCCCGGCGTCGCTACGCGCCGATCCCAGCCGAATGTCTGGGCCCCTTCCCGCAGGCAGCGGACCAGTTGGCGCATGGAAAAGGGTTTGCCGTTCTCAGGATCGGTCGGCGGCTCATTGAGGATGCGCAGCTCCACTGGGTCCATGCCCAGCTTCTCGGCCAGCTCGTCCATGGCGCATTCCAAGCTCATGGTGCCGGAGGCTTCGCCCGGCGCGCGCATCGGTCCCGCGCCCGGTAGATCCAGGCGCACCAAGCGATGCCCCGTCAGCCGGTTCGGCGCCGCATAAAGGGCGCGCGAGAAATTCGACGCGTGCTCCGTAAAATTCCCGTCCCGATGACAGTGGGTCCAGGTCATCATCGACATGGCATTGAGCCGACCGTCCTTCTCGGCACCCAGCCGCACGCGCATCACGGTTGCCGGGCGATGGATAGTCCCGTGCATCATCTGTTGGCGGGTGAACGCCACCTTGACCGGCCGCCGCAGGGTCTTGGCCGCCAGTCCCGCCAGGATCAGGTCGTCGTACGTCTGGCCTTTGCCGCCAAAGCCGCCGCCGATGTAGCGGGTCAGCAGGCGGACATCGTCGCGCGGCACCCCGATGGTCTCTGCCAGCCCGTGTTGCGCCGGCTTCACCATCTGGATCGAGGTATGGGCGACGCACTTCTCGCCCTCGAACCACACCGTTGAGGCGCAGGGCTCCATTTGGACGTGGTTCTGGATCGGCGTGTGCCAAGTCTCATCGACTTGGACCGCAGACTCGGCGAACCCGCGCACGAAGTTTCCGACCTCGACGTCCGCCTCGCCGGGCGGTTGGCCAGCGTCATCGAGATAGGCCAGAAAATCAACCTGCGGCTTGTCCTCGGCGTAGGTCAGCTCAACCAGGTGCGATGCGGCGGTGGCAGCCTCCAGCGTTTCGGCGACCACGAACGCCACGGGCTGTCCGAAGTACAGGACCTGATCGCTTTCCAGGGACGGGCGTGAGCCGGCGCTGCTGCGCGGGTGGACCTTGGTCCCCTTCGGAGCCTGGGTCGGCACGTTCAGATGCGTCCAGACGGCCAGCACCCCGGGGGTGGCTTCGGCCGCCTTGGTGTCGACGCCGGTGATCCGTCCGGAGGCGATGGCCGCACCGACCATCACCCCATAGACTGGTGGCGACGGCGGCTGGACTTCATAGGCATAGGGTGCCGTGCCGGTGACCTTCAGCGGACCTTCGTAGCGATCGACCGGTTTGCCGATCAGGCCCGAGCGGTTTTCCTTGACGGGATTGCTGGGCGTCCAGTCGTGAACCGAGCTCATGCGCGCACTCCTTGACTGTCGGCAATGGCCGCCGCCGCAAGGCGCGCGACCAAGGTGATCTTGAAGTCATTGCGACCCAGCGGGCTGGCTCCGGCCAGTTCGGCGGCGATGGCTTCGCGGGGCGCAGCGCCCGAAGCGAGCGCGGCCTCTGTGGCCTTGGCGCGCCAGGGTTTGGCGGCGACCATTCCCAAAGCCACCTGCCCACCGACCACCGCGATACTGGCCAGCCCGCCCGCAAAGGAGGCCCGGTCGCGGACTTTCCGATAGCTCTGCCCCCCAGGCGGCGGTGGCGGCAGTAGGACGGCGGTGATCAACTCTCCTGGCTCAAGCGCCGTCTCCAGATGGGGAGTCTCGCCCGGCAGTCTGTGCAGATCCAGCACCGAAATCGACCGGATGCGCCCCGAGGCCGATAGCGTCTCGACCGCCGCGTCGAGCGCAGAAAGGGCAACCGTCATGTCGGAGGCATGGGTTGCGATACAGGCCTTGCTCGCGCCGAAGATCGCCGCATTGCGGTTGAGACCCTCCAGCGCCGCACAACCCGCGCCGGGCACCCGCTTATTGCAGGGCTTGGTGGTGTCATAGAAATAGGCGCAACGGGTACGCTGCAGCAGGTTGCCGCCGACGCTGGCCTTGTTACGCAGTTGCGGCGAGCCGCCCGCCACGATGGCCTCAGACAGCACCGGATAGCGCGACCGCACGCCCGGATCACCGGCTACTGCATTATTGGTCGTGGCGGCACCGATCCGTAGCCCGCCGTCCGCCGTCGCGGTAATTGCCGCCAGTGGCAGCCGGCTGACATCGATGAGATGTTGCGGGTGCTCGATATCCAACTTCATCAAGTCGAGCAGATTGGTGCCACCGGCGATGAACCGCGCGCCCGGGTTTGCCGCGGCGGCGTCTACGGCACCGGCCGCGGTGAGTGCCCGCTCATAGGTAAAGGGCCTCATGCCGCAGCCCCCGCAACCTGCTTTATCGCGGCAACAATCTGGGGATAGGCCGAGCAGCGGCAGATGTTCCCGCTCATCCGTTCGCGGATTTCCGCGTCGGTGAGTGTCGGCGCGGCCCCCCGCGCCGTTTCCTGGCTGGGCGCGCCAGCGGCAATTTCGGAAAGCATCCCCAGTGTCGAACAAATCTGACCCGGGGTGCAATATCCGCACTGGAAGGCATCCTGCGTCAGAAAGGCCTGCTGCACCGGATGCAGTTTCTCGACGGTCCCGATCCCCTCAATCGTCGTCACCTGGTCGCCATCGTGGGCCACTGCCAATGATAGACAGGAATTGATCCGGACGCCGTTCACCAGCACGGTACAGGCCCCGCACTGGCCGTGGTCACAGCCCTTCTTCGAGCCGGTCAGCTTCAGATGCTCGCGCAAGGCGTCCAGCAACGTGGTGCGCGGGTCGAGGTCAAGCGACCGCGCCTCGCCGTTGACGGTGATGGTTGTCTTCAACCCAATCTCCCCAATTCCATGGGCCGCACGCTGGCGGCTCTTGTAACTATTCTGCGCCTCAGTCTTCGCCGGGTGCCAGCGCCTTCAGTGAAAGCGCATGCACCGGCCCCGCCAATTCCTCGGCCAAGGCGCTGTAGACCATCCTTTGTCGCGCGACCCGCGCCGTGCCCGCAAAGGCCGCGGCCTCGATCATGACATTGAAATGGCTCTCCCCGCCCTCCCGCGCACCGGAATGGCCCGCGTGTCGAGCCGAGTCGTCCTCGACCTCCAGCCGGGTAGGCTGGAAGGCTTCGGTCAATTTGTGACGGATCACACTAGATATGGCACTCATTGGCTTCATCTTCAATTCTTGCGGAGAAGTTTCCTAGCCTCATAATCAGGTCATGGCGCGCGCCTTTCAATACAAGCCGAGAATCGTCGATATCCGGGTCCGCCCTCCCTCGGAGGAGGATGCCTCGAAGCATGACGTTAACGCCCTCAAGCCGGGCGAGCGCCCCTGTGACCATCCGGAGTGCGGCAAGGCTGCCAGCGCGCGCGCGCCCAAAGGCCGCGACATGCTGCACGAACACTATTGGTTCTGTCAGGCTCATGCCGCCGAGTACAATCGCAACTGGAATTTCTTCTCCGGTCTCTCGGATGCGGAGGTCCGCCGTCGCCAGACCGAAGAATCGATGACCGGCGGCCGGCCCACTTGGGACATGAAAGCCAGCCGAACCTCCAGAGAAGCCGCAGCCTTCGCCGCCAAGTTTGGCAAGGGCCAGAGCTACAAGGATCCGTTCGGCATGTTCAACGGCGCGGGCCAGCAATCCCCCGAGCCCGCCGGACGTAAGTTGGGCAAGATCGAGCGTAACGCCCTTGCCGACCTAGATCTCGACGAGATGGCCGACGGACCCAAGATCCGCGCCCGTTATACCGAATTGGTCCGCCGCCTGCACCCCGACGCCAACAACGGCGACCGCTCCGGCGAACACCGCCTGCAGCGGGTGATTCGCGCCTATCAGACGTTGCGCAAGATGGGGCTGGTCCCGGGGACTTGACGGGGTGAGAAGCCTACCGGACTGGCGTAGGGCGCGCCTCTGGATCCGATAAATGTTCGGCACCGTCAGCCGGGCCAGCAAGAACCGTCCTTAGCAGGCGACCTAATCTCTAGCAGAAGTGAGACTCACGGTGGGTCAACTGGACTATGGTCGAGGAAACATAGGGGGAGAATGTCATGTCGGCGATCGGTAGCGGGGATCGGATGATCGACGCGGTCATTGTCGGGGCGGGTTTCTCCGGACTCTACATGCTGCATCGCTTGCGACAGCAGGGTCTGACCGCACGGATCTTTGAGGCTGGGACCGCCGTTGGCGGCACCTGGTACTGGAACCGATATCCCGGTGCGCGGGTCGACATCGAGAGCCAGGAGTACTCCTACTCGTTCTCGCCAGAACTGGACGCTGAGTGGGTCTGGAGCGAACGCTACGCCACTCAACCGGAACTGCTACGCTACCTCAACCACGTCGCCGACCGGTTCGCGCTGCGGTCCGATATCCAGCTGGAGACCCGCGTCACCGCCGCTCACTTCGACGAGA
>JAYTWT010000364.1:0-2554 GCA_043743295.1 Alphaproteobacteria bacterium
AAGCGGATTGCCCTGGTCGGATGCGGACCGGCTTCGCTGACCGTGGCCCGTGATCTGGCCCCGATGGGCTATGCGCTGACGATCTTTGATGGCGATACCCGCTCGGCGGGCATGATCCGAAGCCAGATCCCCCGGTTCCGTTTGCCTGAAACGGTGATCGACGAAGAGGTCGGCTTCATCACCGATCTTGGCGGCGTCGAGCTGCGGCTGGGCCAACGGGTGGACAGCCTCAAGGCGCTGATGACCGAGGGCTATGACGCGGTGTTCGTCGGCTCCGGCGCCCCGCGCGGCCGCGACCTCGACTTGCCGGGACGCCAGGAGGCGGGGGCGAATATCCACATCGGTATCGATTGGCTGTCCTCCGTGTCGTTTGGTCATATCGAGAAGATCGGTCGCCGGGTGATCGTGCTGGGCGGCGGCAACACGGCCATGGACTGCTGTCGGTCCTCGCGTCGTTTGGGCGGCGAGGACGTCAAGGTGATCGTCCGTTCCGGCTTCGAGGAAATGAAGGCCTCGCCCTGGGAGAAGGAAGACGCGGTCCACGAGGACATTCCCATCCTGAATTTCCGGGTGCCGAAGGCCTTCACCCATGAGGCCGGTAAGCTGACCGGCGTACTGTTCGAGGTGGTCAAGGCCGAGTTCGATGAGCGAGGCCGGCGCAAGCTGGTGGCTTCGGGCGAACCCGACGAACACTACGAATGCGATGACGTGTTGGTGGCTGTGGGCCAGGAGAACGCCTTCCCGTGGATCGACCGGGATATTGGCCTCGATTTCGATGAGTGGGGGATGCCGGTGGTCAATGAGGCCACGTTCCAGTCGACCGTGCCCAACGTATTCTTCGGCGGGGACGCGGCGTTTGGCCCCAAGAACATCATCTGGGCCGTGGCGCACGGGCACGACGCGGCGGTGTCGATCCATAAGTTCTGCCAGGGCGACGACATCGCGATCCGCCCGCCGCCCGGTGCCACCCTGGTCAGCCAGAAGATGGGCATCCACGAGTGGAGCTACGACAACGACGTCTCCAACGACCTTCGCTACAAGGTGCCGCTGCGCGACAAGCATGAGGCGCTGAAGGATATTCGGCTGGAGGTCGAACTGGGCTTCGACCGCGAACTGGCGCTGGGTGAGGCGCAGCGGTGCCTCAACTGCGATATCCAGACGGTGTTCGCCGACAAGCTCTGTATCGAGTGTGACGCCTGCGTCGACATCTGCCCGATGGACTGCATCACTTTCGCCGAGGACGGGCCGGAAACCGAGCTGCGGACCCGGCTGACAGCGTCCGCGGGCAACCTGACCCAAGACCTCTACCTCTCGGACAAGCTAAAGACCGGGAGGATCATGGCCAAGGACGAGGACGTCTGCCTGCACTGCGGCCTTTGCGCCGAACGCTGTCCGACCGGCGCCTGGGACATGCAGAAGTTCTATCTCGAAATGACCCACGCAGGGCCGGGGTGCCTGAGCAAATGACCCCGGAAAATTCCAAGACCAGGATCAACGACTTCGTCGTTAAATTCGCCAACGTAAACGGTTCCGGCTCGGCCAGCGCCAACGGCATGTTTGCCCGCGCCGTGATGCGGATGGGTGTGCCGGTGGCGGCGCGCAACATCTTCCCCTCAAACATCCAGGGCCTGCCCACCTGGTACGAGGTGCGGATCACCGAGGCGGGCTACCTCGGTCGGCGCGGCGGCGTCGATCTGATGGTCGCCATGAATCCCCAGACCTGGGACCGCGACCTCAAGGAGATCGAGAGCGGCGGGTACCTGTTCTACGATTCCACCAAGGCCATCCCGCCGTCCAAGTTTCGCGATGACATAACCGTGGTTGGCGTGCCGCTGACCGCCATGTGCAACGAGGCCTATGAGCTGCCGCGCGAGCGACAGCTGTTCAAGAACATCATCTATGTTGGGGCCTTGGCGGCTTTACTTGGCATCGAACTTGAGGCGGTCCAGAGCTTGATCTCCGAGGACTTCGCCGGTCGCCAGCGGCTGATCGACGCCAATTTCGAAGCCCTAGCCATGGGCCACAGCTATGTCGCCAAACATCTGACCCCGCTGGCGCTGCAGGTGCGCCGCGCCGACGCCGTCGGCGACCGGATCTATGTCGAGGGCAATCAGGCCGCCGCCCTGGGCGCGGTCTACGGCGGGGCTACGGTGTGCGCCTGGTACCCGATCACGCCGTCCACATCGTTGGCCGAAGCGTTCACAGCCTATTGCCAGGACCTGCGGGTCGAACCGGAGACCGGCAAGGCGCGCTATGCGATCATCCAGGGCGAGGACGAGATCGCCTCGATCGGCATCGTGGTCGGCGCGGGCTGGAACGGCTGTCGGGCCTTCACCGCCACCTCGGGTCCGGGCATCTCGCTGATGACTGAGTTCATCGGCCTTAGCTATTTCGCCGAAATCCCGGCGGTGATCTTCGACGTGCAGCGGGGCGGGCCGTCTACTGGTATGCCGACCCGCACCCAGCAGGCCGACCTGCTGGCCGCCGCCTATTCCGGCCACGGCGACACCAAACACCCGATGCTGCTGCCCGCCGATCCGGGCGAGTGTTTTGA
>JAYTWT010000365.1:0-2508 GCA_043743295.1 Alphaproteobacteria bacterium
GGTTTCGAAACTGCCTGCATGACCACCATGCGGCCCGTCTGGCGATCCTTGTAGGAATAGTCGCTGTCAAACGACCAAGCCGTTCCGTTGGCGACGTCCACATATTTGGTCCAAGTCTCGGCAGACGCGGCGCTGCTCAAGGCAAGGGCGGCGATGACGGTGAGCGCAAAGGCGCGGCGCATGGGCGTATCTCTCCAAACAATCGTTCTTTTAAATTTCATCCAACCCTAGCGGCGGTTTTAGGGCGCCTCCAGCGATTTCGGGTGCCAATGCTGGCAATCCCGTCGCCGTGGACATCCCGGGCCTTCGAAATTCACTTGCGTCTCGCCCTTAGCTGCTGCGTCATCACGCCAAAGGCGACCAAGATGCGCCGAACGGGAGAACGACCATGTCCGACGGTAATTCAGAAATCACCGCCGAAGCGCAGGCCGACGCCTACGCTTTGCCGCTTGAAACCCTGCACCCGGCCCAGGCGGATTTATTCGCCACCAATACCATGTGGCCCTACTTCGAGCGCTTGCGGGCTGAGGCCCCCGTCCACTACACGCCCGACAGCGAGTATGGCCCCTACTGGTCGATCACCCGCTACAACGACATCATCGCGGTCGATACCAATCACCAGGTGTTCTCCTCAGCCGATGGCATCGCTCTGCAGACCCTCGAAGCCAAGGCGGAGAGCGAGAAACGCCCGCGGGGCTCCAGCTTCATCGGCATGGACTCTCCCGAACATGACGTTCAGCGTAAGGCGGTTAGCCCGGTCGTCGCACCGGCCAACTTGGCGGCGATGGCACCCCTGATCCGAGAGCGCGCCGGAGCGATCCTGGACGGTCTGCCGATCGGTGTGGAGTTCGACTGGGTCGACCTCGTCTCCAAAGAACTGACGGCCATGACGCTGGCAACGCTGTTCGACTTTCCGCAGGAGGACCGACGCCTGCTGACCCATTGGTCGGACATGTTCACAAACGCGCCCGGTCACGGTCCGGCGAAAAGCTGGGAGCATAAGCGCGAACAGGCCGACGAATGCTTCGGTCGGTTCACGGAGCTCTGGAACGAGCGGGTCAACGCCCCGCCGAAGTTCGATCTCGTGTCGATGATGGCCCATTCTGAGGCGACCCGGAACCTGAACATCCGCGACTATCACAGCAACGTCGTACTGCTGATCATCGGCGGCAATGACACCACCCGGAACACCATCTCTGGCTCGATCTATGCGCTGAACAAGAACCCTGACCAGTATGACAAGCTGCGCGCTGACCCGTCTTTGATCACCGCGATGGTGTCGGAGACCATCCGCTGGCAGACACCTCTGGCCCATATGTCGCGCACCGCCACCCAGGATTTCGAGATGGGCGGCAAGACCATCAAGAAGGGCGACAAGGTCGTCATGTGGTATGTCTCCGGCAACCGCGACGACAGCGTGATCGCCGACCCTGAGCGCTACAACATCGAACGTGAACGTCCTCGCCAGCACCTCTCGTTCGGCTTCGGCATCCATCGCTGCGTCGGCAACCGTCTGGCCGAACTCCAGTTGCAGATCATCTGGGAGGAGATTCTGGCGCGCTTCCCAGAAGTCCGACTGGTCCGCGAACCCACGCGCACCCACTCTGCGTTCGTGAAGGGCTATGAGACCCTGCCGGTGATCATCCCCCGCCGGACCTAGAGCGGATTGAGGAAAAGTGGGTACCGGTTTTCCGCCCGCAACCCGCTCTAACTGTCAGATGTCGTTCAGGCCGCCCGCTTTGCCGGTCGGCTCATGGCGCGTTCGTTGTCACCGATATAGTCGCGCGTGATCGGCAGCGCGTCCACGCGCTTGGTCAGCTGGATCTGCCAGATGTATTGGCGCCGCGCGCGGAAGCTCTGTTCGGCGATGCCGAGGTAGAACTCGAACATCCGGCAGAACCGCTCGTCATAGAGTTGGGCAATATCTGCTCGCGCAGCCTCGAAGCGGTCGCGCCAATGGCGAATTGTTTCGGCGTAGTGCAGGCGCAGGATCTCGACGTCGGTGACCATCAGGCCTGCGCGCTCGATGGCGGGCATGACTTCGGACAGCGAGGGGCTGTACCCGCCGGGGAAGATATACTTGTCGATCCAGGCGTTGGTCACACCGGGCGAGGTCCGACCGATGGAATGGATCAAGGCGACGCCGTCGTCCTTCATCAGGCGCGCCACGCCGTCGAAGTATTCTTGATAGTTGGGCCGCCCCACAGCCTCAAACATGGCCACGGACAATACGCGGTCGTAGGTGCCCTTCAGATCGCGATAGTCCGTCAGCGAGAAGCGCACCTTGTCGGTGACGCCCTTGGCCTCGGCGCGCGCCACGGCGATCTTCAGTTGCTCGACCGAAAGGGTGATGGCGTCGATCTCGACGCCGCATTCCTCGGCCAGGGTCAGGGCCAGTCCGCCCCAGCCGCAGCCGATCTCGACCACCGATTGGCCGGGCTTCGCGTTCAGTTTGGCCGCGATGTGGCGCTTTTTTGCAAGTTGCGCCTCTTCCAACGTCATGTCGGG
>JAYTWT010000366.1:0-2944 GCA_043743295.1 Alphaproteobacteria bacterium
GCCGTCCCGCACGGCGATCTGGCGCTGACAGACGCCGATGCCGAAGCCGGCCTTCAGCGCCGCAAGCTGTGCGATATCGTTGTCGGTGCGCAGGCCGAACAGGTCGCGCGTGATCGGTCGACCAACAGAGAGGTCGTCTATGGACGGGGGCGGTAGGCGATCAAACCCGATCAGCGAGTGCTGGGTGAGTTCGTCAAACGTCGTGGGTGTGCCTTTGCGCGCCACATAGGCGGGCGTGGCGTAGAACCCCAGTTTCAGCTCCCCCAACCTCTTGGCCACCAGGCTGTTCTGGGTCGGACGCGACATGCGCACCGCAATGTCGGCGTCGCGACGGGTCAGATCCTCGTTCTTGTTGGACAGCACCAGTTCGACATCGATACCGGGGTGGGCCTCACGAAACCCGGTCAGCATGGGCGGCAACACCTCGACCCCCGCAACATCACTGACGGCCACGCGGACCACACCGCCCTCGCCGCTAGCCACGCCGCTGGCGTCGCGCCCGGCGGCGGCGGCGGCGGCGGACATGTCGGCCAGATGAGGTCCGAACGCCAGGGCTAGGTCCGTGGGTTGCAGACCCCTGGGACTACGCAGGAAAAGCGGCGCGCCGAGCTGGCGCTCCAACTGGTCGATATGGCGGCCCAGCGTGGGCTGCGTCAGCCGCCGCAACCGGGCGGCAGCCGAGAAACTGCCCCCCTCAAGTACGGCGTGCAGGCTTTGCAGAAGATCCCAATCCGGCGTTCCAGGCATACGCTAGTGAATACCTGTTCTGTGATCCCTGGCAATTCCGTTTGATCGGATCCGGCGTCAGATGGCGGCATATTTGGAGATTGAACATGGCTATCACGACAAACCCCCTCGCCCTGGTGATCGGCGCCACCGGTGGTATCGGCGGAGCCCTAGCCGAAAGCCTCCTGGCTCACGGATGGTATGTTCGCGCCATGAACCGCAATCCGGACAAGGCCCGGCTCAGTCACCCTGCCCTCGATTGGATCAAGGGTGACGCCATGGTGGAGGCGGACGTAGTCGCAGCCGCGCACGGTGCGCAGATCATCGTCCACGGCGCCAATCCCGCTGGATATCGCAACTGGTCGGAGCTGGCCCCGGCCATGCTGACCAACACCATCGCGGCGGCGCGGGACAGCGGCGCGCGCATCCTATTCCCCGGCAATGTTTACAACTATGGCCCCGACGTCTTCCCCACCTTCGATGAGACCGCGCCGCAGAACCCGGTAACCCGCAAGGGCCGACTGCGCGTGGAGATGGAAAAGATGCTTCTACAAGCAGGGGTGAAAGTGCTGCTGGTCCGCGCCGGTGATTTCGTCGGAGCACGTCCGGGGTCAGACTGGTTGTCGAATTTGATCGCCACGCCCGGAAAGCCGGTGACCGCCGCCACCTGGCCCGGTGCCTTGGAGGTACAGCACGCCTGGGCGTGGCTTCCGGACCTGGCCGAAACCTTCGTGCGCTTGCTGGCGACAGACTTAGCCGATGTGGAGACCTTCCATTTCGCTGGCCACGCCGTAACCGGTCACGCGTTCGTCGCCGCCCTTGGCGATGCGGTCGGTCGTAAACTGCCCACCAAGCGCCTGCCCTGGATCGTGCTTCAGGCTGCCTCGCCCTTCAACGAGACGTTCCGCGAGATGCTGGAGATGCGCTACCTCTGGGACAAGGTGGTGTTGATGGACAATGCGAAACTGGTCAGCCGCCTGGGTGCCGAGCCACATACGCCATTGGCACAGGCGCTCCGCACAGCGCTGATCGGTCAGGGATCGCTGCCGGAAGCCATCCGGCTAGCGGCCTGACTTTCCTTTCCCATCAAAGGTGGGAGAGGGGGACCACCCGCTGAAGAGTGGGTGGTCCCCCTCTCCCGCTGCGCGGTAAAGCAAAAGCTTGGTTCCGCGACACTAGACGCGCCGGGGTCCGGCGACCTACATGCAGCCTATGTCCGGCAAGACCCTCTATGACAAAATCTGGGACGCCCACGTCGTCGATATCGAAGACGGCGAGGCGATCCTCTACATTGACTTGCACCTGATCCATGAGGTGACCACGCCACAGGCCTTCGCGGGCCTGCGCGCTAATGGTCGCCCCGTGCGCCGGCCCGACCGCACACTGGCGGTGGCCGACCACAATATCCCAACGGAAGGCCAAGGGCTGGGCGTCGACGCGGTCGCTGACGAAGAAGCCCGCCTACAACTGCAGACCCTGGGTCAGAATGTCGCCGAGTATGGCATCGAGTATTTCCCGATGGGCGACATCCGAAACGGTATTGTCCACGTGATTGGCCCGGAACAGGGTCGCACCCAGCCCGGCATGACGATTGTCTGCGGCGACAGCCATACCTCCACCCATGGCGCCTTCGGAGCCCTGGCCCAAGGTATCGGTACCTCAGAAGTCGAGCACGTCCTGGCCACCCAGACGCTACGTCAGAAGAAGTCGAAGAACTTCCGGGTCCGGATCGAGGGCGAACCGGCGCCCGGCGTCGGGGCCAAGGACTTCGCCCTGGCGGTGATCGGCGAGATCGGTACGGCGGGCGGCACCGGCTGCGTGATCGAATATGCCGGGTCGGCGGTCCGCGCGCTCTCCATGGAAGGCCGTATGACCCTGTGCAACCTGACCATCGAGGGCGGGGCGCGGGCGGGATTGGTGGCGCCGGACCAGACAACCTACGACTACCTCATGGGTCGCCCAGCCACGCCCAAGGGCGGCGCCTGGGAAATGGCGCTCAGCTATTGGAAGACCTTTTTCACCGACGATGACGCGGTGTTCGACCGCGAGATCGTACTCGATGCGGCAACCATCGCCCCGACGGTCACCTGGGGCACCAGCCCGGAGGACGTCGTCGCCGTCACCGGCAATGTGCCCTCGCCCGATAGCTTTGAGACTCCTGACAAGCGCGCCTCGGCGGTCCGGGCGCTGGCGTATATGGGCCTGTCCGCTGGCCAGC
>JAYTWT010000367.1:0-2461 GCA_043743295.1 Alphaproteobacteria bacterium
ACCCAGGCCGGATAGGCCAATATCCAGCCCTCGAACGTGTTGGCGTAAACGGCTGACTCTGCGTGTTTCGGCAAGGCCGGTGCGAATGCCGCCGCAGACGCGCTGGCCAGCACTTCCTGGCCCATGTCCTGGAGCGAGCCCTTGTCCAGCCAGGCCGGGGTCGAGGTCGCGGAGTGATAGTCGTACTGGCGGCCGATAAAGGCGTAGTTCATGCCATCGACGCTGACCTTGAGGGTCTCCGTCAGATCGGTGTCATTGGGCATTTTCTCATAGACAAAGACGGTCATTGAGGACGACGAGGGCCGAACGCCGTGCCGCTGAATGAGGTGGATCAGCTCGCCGTTCTTAGGGCTGGTCTGGAACATCTGGACGCGGCCACCGGCCCCGCGCGCCTCCATATTGATCACCAGACCCACCCGCTTGGCCATCGGGTCGCGCTGGAAGAAGGCGTTCGCGCCCAGCAGACCGACCTCCTCGCCGTCGGTGATCAGCACGATCACATCGCGCGCCGGCACGCCCTTGGCCTGGATCGCGCGGATGACCTCCAGCGCCGAAGCCACGCCGGCGGCGTCGTCGGCCGCGCCGGGCGACCCGGGGACGCTGTCATAGTGGGCCATCAGCGCCAACGCGGGGGCCACACGATCCTTGCCGGGCAGCACGCCGATCAGGTTCTCAACCGTGCCGCCGACGATTGTGTCCGGCGACCATCGTGGCGGCTGCACGCCAACGCCCGCGTGAACCTGTGGCGCGAGGCCCAGTTGGGTCATGCGATCCATCAGATGGTCGCGGACCCGCAGGTTCTGAGTGGAGCCCATCGCGTGGGGCGCGCTGGCCATGACGCGGACGTCGACCATGGCTCGTTCGGCCGAGAACGCTGTGGTCAGTGCCGTCGCGGGCAACGGCGTCGGCAGCCGCTCCTCGAACCTGGCCAACAGCAGACCCGTTGCCAAAGCCAGCAACAGCGCGATCATCCGGCCCATGTGTTCGCCTCCCAGCGATCTCTCAGGCTCAGGCTCAGCCTAGCGCACCCCGCGCAGAAACGAAAACGCCCGCCGGTGAGGGCGGGCGCATCCGATCCGTTTTCGGTCAGGTCAGGCGGCGACGGCGGCCTGAATTTCCTGCGGGTCACGAAGCACATAGCCCCGACCCCAGACGGTCTCGATGTGGTGCTTGCCGTCCGCGGCCGCAGCCAGCTTCTTGCGCAGTTTGCAGATGAACACGTCGATGATCTTCAACTCGGGCTCGTCCATGCCGCCATAGAGGTGGTTCAGGAACATTTCCTTGGTCAGCGTGGTGCCTTTGCGCAGCGAGAGCAATTCCAGCATCTGGTATTCCTTGCCAGTCAGATGCACGCGCATCCCGCCGACCTCGACCGTCTTGGCGTCAAGGTTCACGACGATCTCTCCGGTGCGGATCACCGACTGGGCGTGTCCTTTGGAGCGGCGGATCACGGCGTGGATACGCGCCACCAACTCGTCCTTGTGGAAGGGCTTGGTCATATAATCGTCAGCGCCACCGGAGAAGGTCTTCACCTTGGTCTCGATCTCGGCGGTGCCCGAGAGGATCATCACCGGTGTATTGATCTTGCCGACGCGCAGGGTCCTGAGGACATCCAGGCCGCTCATGTCCGGAAGATTCAAATCCAGAAGGATCAGGTCGTAGTCGTAGATCTTGCCCAGATCGACGCCTTCCTCACCCAGATCGGTTGTATAGACATTGAAACCCTCGGACTTGAGCATCAACTCGATGCTTTGCGCCGTCGCGCTATCGTCCTCGATCAACAATACGCGCATTTGCCTCTCCTACCCCGGACCCGGGTTTCCCCGCAGATTCAAGCGAACCCGCCCCTTAGCTCTCATTAACCTGACGCCATCTTGATTTATGGTGGGTTAATGCGCGCCCGGTCCTTCGTCCGAATCGTTAGTCCGATTTGAGAATCGGACTCAAGGCGGCCGTGCCTTCCCTTCGCAGTGACGCTGTTGAATCTTTTGTGATTGGACAGGGCCTGCGAACGGCAGGTCAAGCGGCGAAAACGCCCCGGCGTCTTCGATCTAGCCACTCTGGATTGTGCGGCGACGCAATCTTCACCTGCTCTTAAGGCGGCGCTTGCAACCTCATCGGGTTAGCGAGGGGCGTTTGTGAAGAGTCTGGTGGCCGCCATCGAGCGGCTTGATCCTCTAACGGTTTCCGGCCGTGTGGCCGCAGTCAACGGTCTGCTGATTGAGGCGCGCGGTGGTCTATCGCGCCTGGCGATTGGCGCGAGGGCGGAGATCGAGCGGTTCGGCGAGCGCCCGGTGGCAGCCGAGGTCGTCGGCTTCCGCGAGAACCGCGCCCTGCTCATGCCGTTCGGCGCGGTCGAAGGCGTGGCGCCCGGCGCCGAGATCCGCATCCAGCCCCTGGGCTCCGCCGTCCGTCCGACCAGGGGTTGGCTCGGTCGCGTGGTCGACGCGTTCGGTGAGCC
>JAYTWT010000368.1:0-1663 GCA_043743295.1 Alphaproteobacteria bacterium
TGGGTCAAGTGGCGCGAGGCGACGCCGGAAGGGTTCAAGTTCGCGGTCAAGGCCTCGCGGTTCTGCGTCAACCGCAAGGTACTCACCGACGCCAAGCCCTCCATGGACATCTTCCTGAACCAGGGCCTGACTGAGTTGGGCGACCGGTTGGGGCCGATCCTGTGGCAGTTCATGGCCACCAAGAAATTCGACTACGATGATTTCGCCGGATTCATGGACCTGTTGCCCAAGACCCTGAACGGCCTGACGATGCGGCACGTGATAGAGGTGCGCAACGCCACCTTTGCGGATGCGAAATTCGTCGGCCTATGCCGCGACCACAACATCGCGATCTGTGTCTCGGAGAGCGACAAATACCCGATCATCCCGGACGTTACCGCCGACTTTGCCTATCTGCGACTGATCAGCGGCTCGGACGACATCCCCACCGGGTATCTCGCCCACGACCTCGACACCTGGGCGGATCGGTTCAAGGCCTATGCGGGTGGCGGGTTGCCGGGCGATTTCATACCCATTGACCGCACCGGCCCGCCGGAGACCCCGCGCGACGTCTATGCCTTCGTGATCCACGAGGGAAAGGTGCGCGCGCCCGCTGCGGCCATGGAGTTCATTCACCGCGTAGACCCTGATTTCAAACCCGACGCTTGACCTCCGCCGCGTCAGGACGGCGCAATCGCTCCAACAAAATCAGGAGACGTCCCATGGCCGAGAACTTCACCACCGAAGACATCATGTTCCGCGCAGGCCTGATGAAAGGTCAGCGCATCCTGATCACCGGCGGCGGCACCGGCCTGGGCAAAGTGATGGCCGAAGCCTGTGTCATGCTCGGTGCCGACGTCTACATCTGGGGACGGCGCGGCAATGTCATCGAGGCGACCGCAAAGGAGCTGATGGACGCTCATCCCAAGGGGGGCAGGTGCGTCGGCATGGCCTGCGACATCCGGGTGCCTGAAGCGATCCATGAGTCCATGGACACTATCTGGGCCGACGGGGCGCTGACCGGCCTGGTCAATAATGCGGCAGGCAATTTCATCAGCCGGACCGAGGATCTGTCACCCCGTGCGTTCGACGCCATTGCCAACATCGTCTTCCGGGGCTCGTTCTTCGTGACCCTCGACATGGGCAAGCGCCTGCTGGCCGAAGGCAAGCACGCCTCGGTGGTCTCGATTCTGACCACCTGGGTCTGGCATGGCGGACCGTTCACCGTGCCCTCGGCGATGTCGAAGGCTGGCCTGAACGTGATGACCCAGTCGCTGGCCGTCGAATGGGGCGGGCGCGGCATCCGCCTGAATGCCATCGCACCCGGGCCTTTCCCCACCGAAGGCGCCTGGGCGCGCCTCAGCCCGGGCAGTAGCGAGGCCGTTGACGGCCCGGCGCCCGTCGCCGACCCGACCATCCCGCTGAACCGCAATGGCGAGATGCGTGAACTGGCCAACTTGGCCGTCTACCTGCTCGACCCGGGCTCGGCCTATGTGAACGGTCAGACCATCGCCATCGACGGCGGCGGCCACCTGAAGGGCGGCGGCTTTTCACGCCTTTCCGAATGGGGCGATGCGGATTGGGAACAGGCTCGCAACGCGATCAAAGGTGCCAACGAGAAGGATCGGGCCGCGCGGACAGTTTGAGGTGGCCCGTCTTCCCTGCCGATACCGCTTGCTCCGTC
>JAYTWT010000369.1:0-3425 GCA_043743295.1 Alphaproteobacteria bacterium
CGCGAGAATCGCCTCCTTCAGCTTGCGGCCCACCGTCTGCTCACCGTTGAGCAGGATGTTCTTGGCGACCTGCTGAGTGATGGTCGATCCGCCCTCCAGTCGCCGACCCTGGGCCAGGTTCAGGACGTTCTTGGCCATCGCCCGCCCGAAGCCGCCGACGTCCACGCCACCATGCTTGAAGAACCCGTGATCCTCCGCCGCCAGGAACGCCTGCGCCGTCTGCGGCGGGATGGCGTCGTAGGGTACGAAGATCCGCCGCTCGCGCGAGAACTCACCGATCAGGGTGCCATCCCAGGCATAGGCCCGCGTCGCCGTGGCGGGGTGATAGTCTACCAGATCGCCCGCGTCGGGCATGTCGTGGAACAGCCAGGCGGCATAGATCCCGGTGGCGACGGCTGCGGCGGCGATGAAGCTCAGGATCGCAACACCGGCTATCCCGGCCCACCGCCCGGGTCCGGCCCGCTCAGAGGGAGTTGGTGCGGTCAAGTGTGCGACAAGCCTCCGGAGCGCTCGGCCCGATTTCGGCTTGGTCTAACCTGTGTCGATGCGGGCGCCAACGGGGGCCATCATACGCAGGTTCAGCGCGTGGCGAGTTTGATGTCCTCTGCGAAGTGCGCATCAACCGCCCGGGCCACCGCGGACATCAGCCGCGTCCGCTGTGTCGGGTCGCGAAGGCGGGCTTCATCTTCCGGGTTGGAAACAAATCCCATCTCCAGCAACACCGCGGGCACGTCTGGAGCCAGCAAGACCATGAACCCGGCATCCCGGTGACTACGTCGTAACAGTGGTGCCTTGCCTTCGATGTTAGAGACCAGCGTCTGCGCAAACACCGCTGATCGGTTGCGGGTGGCGCGCTGGGTCAGGTCGAACAGGATATCGCGAACGCCCTGATCGCCGGTCAGGCTGGCCTTCATGAACCAATCGTCGCGGCTGACGAACCGCGTCGCGCGGCCAGTCGCCTTGTCGGAGAGCGTATAGACTGACGCGCCCTTCAAATCTCCCGCCGGGCCCGAATCGGCATGCAGCGAAATGAACAGATCGGCCCCCGCGCGCTGGGCGACGCGAACCCGGGTCTCCAAGGGCACATAGACGTCCGAACTGCGGGTGAGCACCACCTTGTAGCGTCCCGTCTTGTTCAGCTGGCCGGACAGAGTCAGCGCCGCTGAGAGGTTCACGTCCTTCTCATATCCCGCTCCGCCCAGGGCACCGCTGTCACGCCCACCGTGACCGGCGTCGATAACAACCACCTTCTTCAGCGCCAGCGCAGGTTTGCGGGCGGGCAAAAATTCGGTCCGCAGCTTAGGGGCAAGGTTCGGGGACGCTGTCGAGACCAGAACAGCGCTCGGCCCGGCGGCGACATCGATGACATAGCGATAGCTAGTGACGCCGTCCGCAGGTGGAAGCAGGAACCGTCGCTTCAGACGGCCCTCACCTGCGAGTTCCATCTGCAGTCTGGCTCCAGACGCCGTCTGATCAATCGTCCAAGCCTTGACCACACCGCGCCCCGCGCCCTGCTGGGCCTGAGCCGTCGTCACATTGGGCAGCAGAATTACGACCCGGCGGTCCGCTGCGCCGTCTGAGATCACTTGAGCAGAGGTCGCGCCGCCCAGTTCGATGACCGCTCGAGTCTCGGCGGCATCGCCTGCCACCCGGAATCGGAGGAGGTTCACGCGTTCGGTCGCGGCATGGCCAGCAGCCACAGCGGTCAGACCGACAACGGCGGCCACAGCCACGGCGAAAGCTCGCCCCCGGCCCCGACTCATCGCCTGTTTCAGCTTGCCCAGCATTCCAAAAACCCGAGGCGCGTGAGGTTCCGCACCTTGCGAACCCCTGTCCCTTATAGACCCCTGCCCCGTAGACAAAGGGTTAACGAGGTCTTGCGAATTCATGGACAGCGCGAGCGAAGGTTTCCTTTTCTCGCAGGGTGTTGCTATTGTCGGAGCGCGTGACGTCGCAGGCCCCAATTGGACCCGAACGCCGCGCACAGACGACAAGCCCGCGTCGGCTTGGACCGAATCCTCGGTGACGACGCATCATCCGATCCGCATCCCTCGGGACGCGCCTAGGAACACATCCGATGGGCTGCGCAGCTCAAGCCATTTCAGGCCTTAGGGCCGAAAAGGACGCCGATCTCGGCGCCAGGCTGGCTGACGTGCGCGCCCATTCCACACACCGGCTGCGCCTGGGCCATGCCCCCGCGCGCCACGGAGAGACGACCAATGCCCAAGACTATGTTGATCGACGCAGCCCACGCGGAAGAAACGCGTGTGGTTGTGGTCGACGGAAATCGCATCGAAGAGTTTGATTTCGAAAGCCAAAACCGCAAGCAGCTTCGGGGAAACATCTATCTGGCCAAGGTGACGCGCGTCGAGCCGTCGCTGCAGGCCGCGTTCATCGAGTATGGCGGCAATCGCCATGGCTTCCTGGCCTTCAACGAAATCCATCCCGACTACTATCAGATCCCCCTAGCCGACCGCGAAGCGCTGATGCGTGAAGAGGCCGAGGATCATGACGACGACCGTCACGAGCCCCGTGGTCGCCGCGCACCCACAAGCGAGGGCGGCGAAGACGATGAGGATGGCGAACATCACGCCTTGGAAGACGATGATGACGTCATGGACGAGGAGGTCGCCCGGCGTCGTCGGCGGCTGATGCGTCGTTACAAGATCCAGGAAGTCATCCGCCGTCGCCAGATCATGCTGGTCCAGGTGGTCAAAGAGGAGCGCGGCAACAAGGGCGCGGCGCTCACCACCTATCTGTCGTTGGCCGGTCGCTATGGCGTGTTGATGCCCAATACGGCGCGTGGCGGCGGCATCAGCCGCAAGATCGACACCGCCACCGACCGCAAGCGCCTGAAGGGCGTGGTCGCCAGTCTCGATGTGCCGCAGGGCATGGGCCTGATCGTCCGCACCGCAGGCGCCAAGCGCACCAAAGCCGAGATCAAGCGCGACTACGATTATCTGCTGCGGCTATGGGAAAACATCCGTGAGAAGACCCTCCACTCTATCGCGCCGGCGCTGATCTACGAGGAAGAGGACTTGGTGAAGCGCACCATCCGCGACCTCTATGACAAGGACATCGACGAGGTCTGGGTCGAGGGCGAAGGTGCCTACAAGGAAGCCCGCGATTTCATGCGGATGCTGATGCCCAGCCAGGCCAAGAAGGTGATGGCCTATCGCGAGCCGACGCCGCTGTTCGTCAAGCATCGGGTCGAAGACCATCTCGCCCAGATCTATTCGGCCACGGTGCCGCTGCGCTCTGGCGGCTATCTGGTGATCAACCAGACCGAGGCCTTGGTTGCTGTCGATGTGAACTCCGGACGTTCAACGCGCGAACGGAACATCGAAGCCACAGCGCTGAAGACGAATATGGAAGCGGCCGAGGAGACCTGCCGCCAGCTGCGGTTGCGCGACCTTGCCGGTCTC
>JAYTWT010000370.1:0-3867 GCA_043743295.1 Alphaproteobacteria bacterium
AGCTGCGGCACGAAGGGCCGGATTTATGGGTGGGTTGCTCGCCCTCCTCCAGCGGGTTCGCCTGGTTATCGGCAAGGAACGCGGAGACGTTTTGATCGCCGGTATTGTGGCGGCACTTGCTGGGGTCGCGGCGCTCTATCTCAATCAAACCTTGCCGATCCGATTCATCGAAAATCTCACCTATGACTTGCGCCTGACCTATGGCGCGCCAGCTGCACAGCCGGACTTCGTGATCGTGAAGATCGACGATGCAGCGACCAAGGCGATGAGCGACGCGTCAGCCTGCCACTGCCTCGCGCCAATCGATAAATCCTGGCTGGGCGACCTGATCGCCAGCCTCGATTCCAAGGGCGTGAAAGCCATCGCCGTCGACTACCTGCTGGACACTTGGTCCTCACCAGAGGAGTTCGCAGACTTCGAGCGGCGCATCAAAGACGTAAAGGCACCGATCATCGTGGTCGCCGATCCCGGCCGCAAAGCCGGCGTGGACTTCCCCGTCTCAGCCAAGCTGCACTACGCGGATGCCCGCGCGCTGATGCATGTCGACTATGATGATGTGATCCGCCGCTATGACCCGATGCCCAGCCAGTATCGCGCACTGGCCACCGAAGTGGGCTTCCAGGTGGCGAAGCTGAAGCCGCCGACAAAACCCTTCGACATTAGATATCGTCACCCGGACCGCACGGTCTCGGACGAGAACGCCGGATCGATCTCACCGGCCTTCTCCGGTGCGTTCGTCCCGTTCCTCCCTGAAGCGCTGTTGAAGGGCAAAATCGCCTTCATCGGCAATGTGACTCGCTCTGCGACGGCTGACTCCGACACGCCGAAGGAGGACATGCATGCGACGCCGATGCGGTTCCTTGCAGGCCACCAGCAAGGGACGCCGGGCGTGGAGGTCCACGTCCATGCCCTGTCGCAGATGCTGGCTGGCGATCAGGTGCGTCGCCCAGGGTTGGTCTGGGACGCGATTATTGTGCTGCTCGCGGCAATCGGCGGTGCGTTCCTCGGTCGCTCGACCCAGGCTTGGTGGATATCGGTCGCCATCGTTGTGGTGGCCATCGTGGTGTCCGGCACAGGGGCCTTCGAACTCTATCGCCGCGCCGCGATCATGGCCCCGATGACGGCACCGACGATCAGCTTCGCTTTCGCCTTCTTCGTTCTAAGTCGTCTGTCCGCAGCCGACCTGCAGGACCAACGCGCCTTCTATTCCTCGACGCTGGAGCGCTATCTGGCACCGCAGGTGATCGACCGCATGGTCGACGGGCGCGCAGAGGTGAAGATCGGCGCAGAGCGTCGTGAGATCACGGTGATGATCTCTGACCTCGAGAATTTTTCCAACCTAGTGGCTAGCCTCGACCTTGAGACCTTCGAGGGGGTCATCAACGAGTATTTCGACGGCATCATCGACCTGCTCTGGAAGCACGAAGCCATGATCGACAAGATGACCGGCGACGGGATCATCGCGATCTTCGGTGCGCCCGTCCCCTCCGAGGATCACGCTGACCGTGCCATCGCCTGTGCCCGCGAGATCGATACCTATGCCGAAGGTATTCGCGACCGGATGATGGCGCGCGGCATCACCTTCGGTCATACGCGCATGGGTCTGTCGTCCGGCATCGGCATGGTCGGAAACTTCGGGGGCGAGCGACGATTCAACTACACCGCCTACGGTGAGGTCGTGGTCATCGCGGCGCGTCTTGAGGCGGCCAACAAGACCTTCTCGACCCGCATCCTGTTCAGCGGCGACACCCTGCGGCTCGCTAAACGGGACGTTCCGGTCATTTCGGTCGGTGAGATCGACCTCAAGGGCGTCCCCCTGCCTATCCCGGCCTACACGATTGCCATTGAGCCGCCCGCCTAGGCATCCCGCGTCGCACCGACCCGCTGGGCCAGGGCGGCACCCATGAACGCGTCCAGGTCGCCATCCAGAACCCCGCCGGTGTCCGACGTCTCGACGTCGGTCCTAAGGTCCTTGACCATCTGATAGGGCTGCAGAACGTAGCTACGGATCTGGTGACCCCAGCCGATGTCGGTTTTCTGCTCTTCGATGGCCGCCTGGGCGGCCTCGCGCCGCTGAAGTTCGGCCTCATAGAGCCGGGCGCGCAACATCTTCCAGGCTTCCTCTCGGTTCTGGTGTTGCGAGCGACCCATCTGGCAGGCGACCGCGATGCCGGTGGGCAGGTGGGTCAGGCGCACCGCCGAGTCGGTCTTGTTGATATGCTGTCCGCCCGCGCCGGACGCACGATAGGTATCTGTGCGCACATCCGACGGATTGATGTCGATGACGATGTTGTCGTCCACGACGGGATAGACCCACACCGACGCAAAGCTGGTATGCCGCTTAGCCGCCGAGTCGAACGGTGAAATCCGCACCAACCGATGAACGCCCGCCTCGGTCTTCAGCCATCCGTAGGCGTTCAGCCCCTTGATCTGCAGCGTGACTGACTTGATCCCCACCTGCTCGCCGGAGGTCTCTTCCAGGAAATCGACCTCCATCCCGTGAGCATTGGCCCAGCGGGTGTACATCCGCAGCAGCATGCCCGCCCAGTCGCAGGACTCGGTGCCCCCGGCCCCCGAATTGATTTCGACGAACGCATCGTTGCCATCGGCCTCGCCGGACAACAGGGCCTCCAGCTCCGCGCGGGCACCGCGTTCTCGAAGAACCTTCAGCTGACCGCGCGCCTCGTCCAGGCTCGGCTCATCGCCCTCATCGTCCGCCATTTCGGCGTAACCCAGTGCATCGGCCAGATCGCGTTCTAGGCTGCGCACCGCATCGACCTGTCCGGCCAGCCGCGTGCGTTCTCGCATCAAGGTCTGCGCCGCTTCGGGATTGTCCCAAAGCGTCGGATCTTCGACCCGGGCGTTCATTTCATCTAGTTTGCGGAGGGCCGGGTCCCAGTCAAAGACGCCTCCTGAGCAGTTCGATCGACTGCTCGATGTCAGCCTTAGCGGCCTCGACATCCAATCTCATGGGAAAACTCCAAACTCTTCGCGCCGGGCTCTAGCCTGCGCGATGCATCAGAACAAGTCAGACACATCGTCCTTTTTCCGCGCCGCGGGGCTGGGTGGCGGCGCAACGGCGGCTGCGGCGCTCGGCGCGCCGGTCACACCATTCTGAAACACGGTAGCGTAGGGTTGAGGCCCACTCGCAGCGGCGCCAAGCGCGGTGGCTGGTGCCAGGCTCGACGGTTCCGTACCAGGTCGGAAAGCCTCGCGAATACCTCGGATCATCGCGTATTTAGCATTCGCCGGTGCCTTAAAATCGTCCGCCTGTTTGTCCTTCAGCGCGGCACCCATGAAATCTACGAAGATGGGCACGGCGGCGACGGCCCCGGTCTCGTTGTTGCCCAGGCTTCGGTTGTCATCGAAACCGATATAGACGCCGACCACCAGATTTGGGGAAAAGCCCATAAACCACGCGGACCGATAGTCATTCGTCGTACCGGTCTTCCCCCCGACCGGTTTGCCCAGCGACAGCGCCTGGGTTGCCGTGCCTCGCTGAACAACGCCCTGCAACATCGAGGTAATCTGGTAAGCCGTGATCGGGTCCATCGCCTGATCGCCGGTGCGCAGGATCCGGGGGCTCTCGGCACCGCTGAACCCGAGATCACAGCCATCGCACTCGCGCCGATCCGCGCGCCAAATGACTTTCCCATCGCGGTCAGACACCGTCTCGATAAGGTGTGGCTGAACCAGTCGCCCGCCGTTCACGAATGCCGAATAGGCCCCTGCCATTCGGTAGACCGTCGTCTCCCCTGCCCCCAGCGCCATGGCCAGGACCTTGTCCATCGTCTTGGCTTCGCCCAGCTTGATCGCAAGTTCCGACACCTTGGTCATGCCGACCGCCTGCGCCAGGCGTACGGTCAT
>JAYTWT010000371.1:0-3984 GCA_043743295.1 Alphaproteobacteria bacterium
ACCACGCGGCCATGCCGGGCCAAGGCGCGGGTTAGATCGGCGGCAAACCAAAGGCCGCCGGTGAGAAGGCAGACCGCCACGGTCTCATCGTCGATGCGCGGGGCGATCTTCAGGGCCAAGGCGTCCACACGGGCCGCAATCTCAGCTTCGGAGACCAGCGTGACGGGGCTATTCGTGTTCATGCGCGGTCAGGGCATCCGGAGAGTCGGGGGGCAGAGATTTAGCTTCGACGATCTCAGGTTCAGTGGCGGCAGCCTCCGGCCTAACCTTGGCGGTTAGGTCAAAGGCGATCTCCAGCTCATGGGCCCCAGCCGGCGGATTGGGCATGGAGAGCGAGAAATAGCGCCGCGCACCTGCCGGGACCTTGGCATTCAGGGGCTCGGCCAACAAGCTGGCGACAATGCGGTGTTCTGCGTCGATCAGGCTGATCCGGATCGGCGGTGCCTCGGCCGCCGTCCCATAGCGATTGCGGATCGCCCCGGTGACCGCCAGGACGGGCTGGCCGGTCTGCATCACTGCTTTGGAGGTCACGTCCTCGATGACCAGACCCAAGGTGTCCACTTCCAGACCGAGCGCGGTGAAAACCCCCGCGCTGGAGGGCGCGATGTCGACCACCTGTTGGCGCAGGACCACGACCGTGCCGATACCGGCCGCCAAGGCCCCTGCACCCGCAGCGCCTGCGATCAAGCTGACCGGCCACTTTCGAGAGGTTTTGGTCTTGACCGCCGGCATTGGCGTTGTCGCAACAAACTCCAGATCATCTTCGATGATGGCCGGCGCGTCGGTAGCGACAGCTTGCTGCAAAGCTTTGCGAACCGGCGCCAACGATTCCTCAGGCGCACCCGAAGGAGTCGCGCGCCAGCGATGGCTGCACGAGGTGCACTTCACCATACGCCCCTGCGGCGGGACGCGGTCGTCGTCCACGAAATAGCTGGTGGCGCAGTCTGGACAGGTCAGTATCATGGCAGTCGAATCGGACGCTCCAGCACCCTCACCCCGAGGTCGCCGATTTCGGCCTCCATGTCCAGAAACGTGAACGAAACCGCCGGGGATCCCGCAAGCGACGAAATCCTTCGGTTCACCGGTGTGTCCATGCGCTATGGCCGTGGACCCGATGTGCTGAGCGATGTGTCGCTAAGTCTGCCGCGTGGCTCGTTCCACTTCGTGACGGGCCCGTCCGGTGCCGGGAAAAGCTCGCTGCTGAAACTGATTTATTTGGCCGCTGCACCATCAGCAGGCTCCGTGCGGCTGTTCGGCGAGAGCGTCAGTAACCTCTCGGCAGGCGATGTGCCCCGCATACGCCGCCGGATCGGCGTGGTCTTTCAGGATCTGTTGCTGCTGGATCACCTCTCGGCCTTCGACAATGCGGCCCTACCCTTGCGCATCGATGGTCACCGACCCTCGGAGTATCGCAACGATGTCGCGGAACTGCTGACCTGGGTGGGTCTTAAGGATCGGATGGGTGCCCTGCCCCCCACGCTGGCGGGCGGCGAGAAGCAGCGCTTGGCCATTGCCCGCGCCGTGGTCAATCGGCCAGAAATCCTGCTGGCGGACGAGCCGACCGGTAACGTCGATCACGATATGGCGCTCAGGATCTATCGGCTGTTCGTGGAGCTTAACCGTCTGGGCACGACGGTGATCATCGCAACCCATGATCAGGACATGGTGGCACGGTCTGGGCGACCGGTACTGCACCTGGACCGGGGAAGGCTGCGACCCTTACCCCCGCAGGGGCCTCAACCATGAGCCCGGCGTTTGACCCCAAAACCTGGCGGCCCGCGCCGTTCCTTCCTGAGCGGGATGCCCGCGATCCAGCCCTGATCTTCGTGATCGCGGTGCTCTGTTTCCTCGCCTGTCTCACTGCCCTTGGTGCCCTGGCTGGTGATCGTGCGGCGCGCGGCTGGACCGGCCAGTTGATCAGTGAAGCCACCGTGATCGTCCGCGCCCGTGGCGGAGAGACTCCGGACGCCGCCGCCGCTCGCGCTGCCGAGGCCCTGGCCGGTGTTCCGGGCGTCACCGAGGCGCGCGCGCTGGAACCGCAGAAGGCCTATGACCTGATCCGACCCTGGCTGGGCGACATTGCTGACCTGGACGATCTGCCCGTGCCGCGCCTCGTGGCGGTGGGCCTGGATCGCCGAACGCCCGCCACCGCCGCGGCCCTGGAGAGAGCCTTGAAGAGTCAGGGCGTCGACGCAGTGGTCGATGATCACAGTTTTTGGATTAAGGACATCCGCAGGGCCGCCGGGGTGGTGCGCTGGGTCGCGATGGTCGTTTTCCTGTTGATCGCCGGCGCTGCAGCAGCGGTGGTCGCGTTTGCTACCCGCGCCGGTCTGGATGCGCGCCACGACGTGGTTGAGGTGCTGCATCTTACGGGTGCAGAGGACGCGCAGATCTCCAACCTGTTCGAACGACGGTTCGCAGCCATTGCTGCGGTTTCCGGCGCGATGGGTGCCGTTGCCGCGGGTATCCTAGGTGCGGCCTTGCGGCTGATCGGTGGGGGTGAAGGCATTACGCCCGCGCTTCCGATTGCCTGGATAGATCTGCTCTCGGTCCTGCCCTGTCCGATCCTCGCAGCCCTGGTGGCCGCGCTCGCCGCCCGCCTGACAGGTCGGCGCGTGATCCGCGACCTTTGAGCCACCGGGTGCCGCGATGAAATCGATCGCCCTCTTCATGGTGCTGGCGCTGATCTGGTTCAGCGGATTGTTGGCCTTCGCCGGGCGCGTGCAGCATTCGACGCCTGCGCCTGCGCCCATCAGGGCCGAGGGGATTGTGGCTCTAACCGGCGCGAAAACCGGCGCGCGGCTAGCCGCGGCGGTCAGTCTGTTGGAAGACGGCTACGGTCGGCGGGTGCTGGTCTCCGGCGTCAATCCGATCGCCAGCCGTGAGGACGTGCGCCACGTCTCTCGCGCCGTGCGTCGGCTCTACGACTGCTGCGTCGACTTGGGGTTCACCGCCCAGGACACCGTCGGCAACGCCCGCGAGACCGCCGACTGGGCGCGCGCGATGCGCTATCGCAAGCTGATCATCGTGACCGCCGACTACCACTTGCCGCGTGCGATGCTGGAGTTGAACGCCGTCCTGCGTGGAACCGGCATCAGCGCAGAAGGCTATGCGGTGCCGACGCGCGCTCTCAAGGCTAAGGGCTGGTGGCGCGATCCAGGTGCAGCAAGATTGATGGTCGTGGAGTATTCCAAATATCTGGCGATCCTTGTTCGCGAGGGCGTATTGGGTCTGGGCCCACGCGCCGCGCCGTCGCCCGCCGGAAAGGCCGCTCAGTGATCGCCATTCGCTCGCTAGTCTTCTCCATCGCCTTCTACGTCTGGTCGTTGGCCTATGTGATTACCATCCTGCCGTTTCTGTTTGCTCCGCCGCCGGTCATGGTGCGGGCCTGGATTCCCTGGTCGGTGGGCATCCGTGTGCTGCTTAGGGTCATCTGTAATATCAAGGTCGAGCTGCGTGGCCGCGAGTACCTGCCGCTTGGCCAAGCCCTGGTTGCGCCCAAGCACCAGTGCATGTTCGACGTCTTCGCCCAGTTTGCGTGGCTGCCGTACAGCTGTTTCGTGACCAAAAAGGAATTGATGTGGATCCCTTTTCTGGGTTGGTACGCGCGGAAAGGGCGAATGATCGTGGTGGATCGCGAGGGCCAGGCGACGGCTCTTCGCCAGATGGTGCGCGACGCAAAAGAGCGGTTAGCCGACAATCGCCAGGTGGTGATTTTCCCTGAAGGTACACGCGGACGTCCCGGCGAGCGCGGCGACTACAAGCCTGGGATCGCGGCACTCTACCGCGAACTTGGCGTTCCGGTGCACCCGGTCGCGACAAATGCCGGTTTGCATTGGCCGGCGCACGGATTCCTCCGCAAACCGGGGATCATCGTGTTCGAGTATCTGGAGCCGATACCGCCCGGCCTGAAGCGGGCCGAATTCATGCGCGTCCTGGAGGAGCGCATCGAAACCAAATCCCTGGAATTGCTGGCGCTCTAAG
>JAYTWT010000372.1:0-9075 GCA_043743295.1 Alphaproteobacteria bacterium
CATCCTGGGACGGTCCGCAATTCCTCTTCTCGCTCCATGTCCTGCAAGAACGAAATGATACGGCGGACCTTCTCAATGACAGCGGGTTGAATACCGCTAGCGTCATCGCGCTCAATAAAGCGACGCAGCCCTTTGTGGACGACGTTTCTAATCCGCATGTGGCACAGTGGCAGACCAAATCGTTCGGCGTCAAGTTACGCTATACAGATGAGGAAAAGACGTTGGCGTCAACGCTTCCTCAGGGGCCTGATCACCGCCCTGCGTCCGAACAGGTCGCGAGGGTTCCAGGTCATGGCGCGGGCGATCTGAAGCATGGAAGCCCGTCGCGCCCGCTGAACCACGGCGCGGCGGCGAAACATCATCGGGGCCCCTGCAAACGCTGCCCTGACGGCCCGCCAAATCAGCCCGGCATGGGGTCGGTTCTCTCGTCGCAGATAAATGGCGATGAGCACCACGAGGTGCAGCGGGACCACCAGCGGCAACAGCAGGCCCGGCGTATTCTTGAAAAGTACCCAGAACCGGTTGCGGGACCCATGGAACACCGCGAATTCCGATTTTCGCCCGCCCGTCGAAGCGGAGCCCACGTGATGGATGGTGGCATCCGGTACCAGCAGGGTCGGCTCGCCCGCCAGCTGTAGCCGATAGCCGAGGTCCACATCCTCGCCGTAGCAGAAGAACGCCTCGTCGAACCCACCGACCGCCTGGAACAACGCCCGGTCGATCATCATCGCCGCGCCGCAGGGGCTGAACACCTCACCCTCCCAAGCCTGACCGATGTCCGGGCTGAGATAGCCGCCGCGATAGGGGATGCCGGTTATACTCATCACATCGCCAAGGCCGTCCAGCAGGCCCGGTTCGCCCTCGACCATCTGGCGCGAGGTGAACGACTTGACGTTCGGGTGACGCGTCGACGCTGCGACCAGCTGGGCCAACCAATCGGGCTCGGCGAACGCATCGGGGTTGAGCAGCACCAGCCAACGGCCTTGGGCCAACCGCGCGGCCTGGTTCCCTGCGCCCGTGAAGCCGAGGTTCTCCACATTGCGGATCAGTGTCACAGAAGGAAACGACCCTGCAATTTCCGCATCGCCTGGATCCGGCGAGGCATTGTCGATCACCAGGGTCTCAAAGTCGCGAAAGGTCTGCGCCGCCAGCCGCTCCAGGCAGGTCCGCAGCGTCGGCCCCGAATTGTAAGCGATCACACAGACGCTCAACGTCGGCGGTTCGGCCTTGTCATCCTTCGCGGGCTGCGCCATGCGAGGCCATCACCTAAGAGCCTGTGGAATACGATGACGATCACGCCGCTCGCGATCCCCGAGGTCCTGCTTATCACGCCCAAGCGGCATGGCGATGCCCGAGGCTGGTTCTCCGAGACCTGGAGCGGCAAAGCCCTCGCTGGAACCGTCGCCGACACCGCCTTCGTGCAGGACAATCAGGCCTTCAGTGCCGCGAAGGGCACGCTTCGAGGCCTGCATTTCCAGATGGCACCCCGT
This sequence comes from Alphaproteobacteria bacterium, assembly GCA_043743295.1. GTDB lineage: Bacteria > Pseudomonadota > Alphaproteobacteria > Caulobacterales > Caulobacteraceae > Phenylobacterium. The sequence goes on from JAYTWT010000372.1 coordinate 1,491, forward strand.
GCGCAGGGTAAGTTGATCCGGGCACTAAAGGGCGCGATCTTCGATGTCGCGGTGGATATCCGCGCCGGCTCACCCACGTTTGGCGAATGGGTCAGCGCCGAGCTGACCGCTGAGGGCGGCGAGCAACTGTGGGTGCCGCGCGGCTTCGCCCACGGCTATTGCACCATCACCGACGACTGCGAGATCTTCTACAAGGTCGACGGCCAGTACGCCCCGGACCGCGAAGGCGGCATCATCTGGAACGATCCCGACCTGGCGATCCCGTGGCCGGTCGGCGGTGAGCCCGTGCTGTCGGGGAAGGACCAGGTACTGCCGCGTCTGAAAGAGCTAGAGCCGGTCAGCTTCTGAGCGCCATTCCTGCTGGACTTGTAGATCGGTCTCTTCAACGAGGCGGCCCGCACGAAGCGTTTCCAGCCGCTGGGGCATTAGCTGCCCCAGCGCCCACACAGCGGCACCACGGACTAGGGGCGATGGGTCGTCAATCAACCGCTCTGCGTCGGATGCCAAGCTGCCGTCGCCGGAGTTGCCGATTGCGTAGAGGACGTTGCGGACAAACCGATCACGGCCGATGCGCTTGACCGGGTTCTTGGCGAAAATGGTGCGGAATGCCGCATCGTCCAGGCGGGCCAGCTGCGCCAGGGTCGGCGCGCTCAAAGCCTCACGCGCGGCCAGCTTCAGCTCTGAGGCCTTGCTGGCAAATTTGTTCCAGGGGCAGACCGCGAGGCAATCGTCGCAGCCATAGATGCGGTTGCCGAGCGCGGCGCGCAATTCGCGCGGGATCGGTCCCTTCAACTCAATCGTCAGGTAGGAGATACAGCGCCGGGCATCCAACTGAAACGGTGCCGGAAAGGCCTTGGTCGGACAGACATCCAGACAGGCCTGACAGGTCCCGCAGCTTTGCGGTTCTGGCGCATCAACGGCCAGGTCGAGGCTGGTCAGGATCGAGCCCAGGAATAACCAGGAGCCAAACTCACGACTGACCAGATTGGTGTGCTTGCCCTGCCAACCCAGGCCCGCCCGCTCAGCCAGCGGCTTTTCCAGCAAGGGCGCGGTGTCCACGAACACCTTCAGCTCGCCGCCCAGATTCGCCACCATCCAGCGCGCGAGGGCCTTCAGGCGCGCCTTGATCATCTCATGATAGTCATCACCCTGGGCATAGACGCTGATCGCGCCACGATCCGGTTCGTCAAGGATCGCCAGGGGATCGCGTTCCGGCCCATAGTTCACCCCCAGAACCACCGCCGAGCGAGCACCGTGCCACATGGCGCGCGGGTGTCGCCGACGCGATGCGGTCTCCGCCATCCAGGTCATTTCACCGTGGCGGCCCTCAGCCACAAAGGTCTCCAGCCGCGCCGCCGCCGGCCAATTTTCATCGATGTCGGTGAAGCGACAGAGGTCGAAGCCGAGCCTAAGGGCTTCAGCGCGGATCAGGTCTTCGGGAGTATCAGAAGTCGAGATCGTCATAGTGCCCGGCCGGTGCCAGGCCCGGCCAGCGGTCCATCAGGAGTGGACGGAAACAGGGCCTAGACTTCAGCTTCATGTACCAGGTCTTGGCCGCCGGATAGTCACGCCAGGGCACGTCACCGAAATAGTCGATCACCGACAAGTGTGCGGCCGCCGCAAAGTCGGCCAGCGACAGGCGCTTGCCCGCCAACCACTCGCGGCCCTGCAACAGCTCATCGATCATGAAGAGGTGGGTTTTCAGCGCATCGCGACCCTGGCGCAGATTGCCGATGTCCGGCGCGCCCAGGTGCAGCAGCCGCTTCTCGATCTTCTCGTGAAGAATGAAGCCGCCGGCCTCGTACTCGAATTTCTTGTCGAACCAGGTAACAAGCCGCCGGGACTCGGCGCGCTCATGCGGATCAGGCCCGAACAGCGAGGGGTCAGGGTAGGTCTCTTCCAGGTGGTCCAGGATCGCGCGGGGCTCGCAGAGCACCAGCGGCACCTTGCCCTCCTCGGTCTCAACCAGCACCGGGATCAGACCCGACGGGTTCATCTTGGTGAGTTCGCGCGGACGCTCCCAGTATCGGACCGAGACCTCGGTGAAGGCTAGCCGCTTTTCCCCCAGGGCCAGCCGAATCTGGCGAGAGGCGGGGTCCAAAGGGAAATGGTGAAGGGTGCGCGTGACGCTCATCGGATGGGTAGTGCGGCCTTGGGCGAATCGAGAAGCGTCAACCTGACACACCCGATCTTAAGGCGGCGTTTACTTCACGGGGTCGGCAACTTCCGCAAATGCCCCGCCGTGGGGCTCAGCCCGCCCCTTGGGATCAGCATGGATTAGAATATCGGCAGCGGGGAAGGCCTCGAGGATACGGTTCTCGGCGGCCACGATAGCCTTGTGCGCCGCCTCAAGGGTGATCTCCGGATCCAGATCCACATGCATCTGCATATGGATGTAGGGGCCGGAGGCGCGGGTCCGGAGTTGGTGAACATTGGCCAGCCGCCCGTCGGCGGTCGCTAGTTTGACGATGCTGGCCCGAGCGCCTTCAGACAGTTCGCGGTCCATCAATTGGTTCGAGGCTTCGCGGAAAACGCTGATCGCCCCCCAGAGCAACAACGCGGCAACAGCCAGGGCTGCGGCGGCATCAAAACCATTCAGGCCCAACGCCGCCGAGGCGGCTATGCCAGCTAGGGCAATTATGTTGGAGGCCAAGTCGGTGGCGTAGTGGGCCCGGTCACCGGCGACAGCGACAGACGAAGTTTGCTTCAACACCCGCGTCTGAGCCGCAATCAACAGGCCGGTCAGTACGGTCGATACCAACATGACCGCTATCGCCCAGCCCTCCTGGCGGATCGCGTGTGGGTTCGTCATGTCGCCAAGGGCTTCGCGGGCAATCAAGGCCGCCGAGGCGAACACAAGGCCGGCTTGCACGAGGCTGGCGAACGCCTCCGCTTTGCCATGGCCGAAGCGATGCTCAGCATCGGGCGGCACCGCCGCGTACCGCACCGCCCAGAACGTCGCCAGCGAGGCGATCAAGTCCAGGCCGGAGTCGGCCATCGACGCCAAGAGGGCGGTAGAATCCGACGCCAGCCAAGCCGCGAACTTGATCGTCACCAGTACACCGGCCGTCGCAACCGACAGCAAGGTCACGCGCCGGGTCAGGGCGCTGGTATCGGCGGAGGTCATGCCATGCTGGGCGGTCATGACCTCCTACTACCGCGATGGACGCGGCTCGCCAGCGCTAACGACTCGCAGTTAGGCCGCCTTCATTGGCATCGGCCCCACATAAACCGAAGCCGGGCGGATCAGCCGCCCGCCTGCCAGTTGTTCGCGCGCATGAGCCAGCCAGCCAGCAACCCGTCCCATGGCGAACACGCAGGTAAAGGCGCTGGGCGGGAAGGCCAGGGCCTCAAGCAGCAGGGCTGTGTAGAATTCGACATTGGTCTGCAAGGAACGGTCTGGCTTGCGCTCACGCAGGATTTCCAGGACGGCGGCTTCGACGCGCTCAGCGAACTCCAAACGGCCTTGGCGTGCATCCAGCCATCGCACCGCCGTTTTCAGGGCGTCCGCCCGAGGGTCACGAACCTTATAGATGCGGTGGCCAAATCCCATCAGTCGGTCGCCGCGCGCCAAGGCCCCTTCGATCCAGGCGCGGGCGTTCTCAGGACTGCCGATCTCGTCCAGCATTTCGATGATTGGACCCGGCGCGCCGCCATGTAGCGGGCCCTTGAGCGCGCTGATTCCCGCCAGGACGGCGGACCCCAGGCCGGCTCGCGTCGAGGCCACCACCCGGGCGGCAAAGGTCGAAGCGTTGAGGCCGTGGTCGGCGACTGTGACCAGATAGGTGTCCAGCGCGTCGGCCTCCGGCTTGGTCGCTAGCGTACCGCGCAGCATGCGCAGGATGTCGGCGGCGTGGCCGAGGTCCGGATCTGGGGCCACCGGTGCCTCGCCAGCCTGGGCGCGAACGACCGCTGCCGTGAACACCGCCGGCGCCGCCAGCAGCCGGAATGCGGTCTCAACATCGTCGCCATCCGCCAGCCGCGCGGTCAGGGCGCGCATCGTCTCGACCGGGGTGCGGTCCAAGAGGCCGGTGTCCAAGGCCGAGACTTCTGCAAAGACCTCCGTCCTGGCTTGCCCCAGGGCAGCGCGAACGTCAGCTGGCAGGTCAGGATAGAACCCTTCAAATAGCAAGGTGACCACGTCTTCGAACTTGGCGTGCCCTGCCAGTTCGTCCAGCGAGCGGCCGCGGACGATCAAAATACCGGCCGCACCGTCCACATCGGACAGGACCGTTTCAGCGGCGACCACACCTTCGAGACCATCTGACATCTGATTGCTCCTTCTCTCTTGTGGCGCGAGAGAATGCCTGCAATGCTAGTCCGTCAATCTTGATCAATGTGATCAATGTAAAATGCCACAGCTGGACTGGATCACCGCGGAAGATGCGCAGGCGCGATTGGGTGTCCGTGCCCAGACGCTCTATGCCTATGTCAGTCGGGGCCGGATCCAGGTGCGGCCAGACCCCAAGGACTCGCGCCGCAGTCACTATCGGGCCGCCGACATTGCCGCACTGACCGAGCGCAAGTCGCGCAGCCGCAAGGTCTCCGATGTCGCCGCCGGAGCCATCAGCTGGGGCGAGCCAGTCCTGGCCTCTGAGATCACCACCGTAAGCAATGGCCGCCTCTACTATCGCGGCCGCGACGCCATTCGTTTGGCGGAAACCGAAACTTTGGAGGCCGTCGCCCGACTGCTCCGAGGCGGACATGGGGCGGCCTTGAAGCGTACAGAGCGGCCCCGACCACCGCAGACGCCAGATATGCGTACACGGACCTATCTGGCCTTGGCCGCTCGCGCGGCGGTCGACCCGCCGGCACGAGGTCGCGCGCCCTTAGCCTTAGCCATCGAGGCCGCCACGCTGCTGGACGTGTTGACTGACGCCGTCGCGGGCGAAGTGGGTGGCGGGGCGATCCACAATCGACTGGCTTTTGCCTGGGGTCTGGGCCCCGGTGGGCCAGGTGCCGACCTTGTACGACGCATCCTGGTTTTGGTGGCGGATCATGAGCTGAATGCCTCAGCGTTCGCAGCCCGGGTTGCGGCCTCCACAGGTGCTTCCCTGTCCGCAGCCGCCCTGGCCGGCCTCGCAACCCTCTCCGGTCCGCGTCACGGCGGTGCGACTGCAGCCGTGACCAATTTTGCCGCTGAAGCTGAATCGCAAGGGCCTAACGCCGCCATCGCCAGCCGACTGTTGGACGACCGCGCCTTGCCAGGGTTCGGCCATAACCTTTACCCTGACGGCGATCCGCGCGCCGCCGCACTCCTGGCACAATTCACCCCGCCGCCTGGGCTCTTGAGACTACAGCAGGCGGTGGGGGCGATAACAGGTCTCGGGCCCAACGTAGACTTCGCCCTGGTTGCCGCATGCGATGCGCTAAAGCTACCGAAGGACGCGCCGTTCGCGCTCTTTGCCGTGGCGCGTTGCGCCGGGTGGATCGCCCACGCCATTGAACAGGGCCAGGCTGACACCCTGATCCGCCCACGGGCCCGTTACATCGGTCCGGAACCGGAGGGGCATTAGGCGCGCATTTACGATACCGCGCCCAGTAGGGGTTGTAGCCATAGCTTGGCTTGGTCTTTGCAGGGGCAAGGACATCAAACCCATAAGACCCAGCGGAGATACACCGTGCAGGATTGGATCTACGCCCTCATCCTTGGCCTGATCGAAGGCCTGACCGAGTTCATTCCGGTTTCGTCCACCGGCATGTTGTTGTTGACCAAGCAGGCGTTGGGCCTTGGTGCCGGGTTCTGGGACACCTTCTGCGTCCTCATACAGCTGGGTGCGATCATGGCCGTGGTGGTCGTCTACTTCCAACGCCTCTGGTCGCTGATGCTGCTACTGCCGACCGTGCCGCGCGCCCGTGGGTTCGTTTACAGCATCCTGGTCGCCTTCTTCCCGGCCGCCGTCGCCGGCCTTTTGCTGCATGACGTTATCAAAGAGGTACTGTTCGAGAGCCCTCGAGTCATCTGCATTTCGTTGATCGTTGGCGGTATTGTGCTCTTGCTGATCGACCGGTTCGCCCCTCGGGTTCGCCACCGCGACGCCATGGCCGTGCCGCTGCGCACCGCGCTGATCATCGGCATGTTCCAGTGCCTGGCCCTGATCCCCGGCGTGTCTCGTTCCGGCGCGACAATCGTCGGCTCCATGCTGATGGGCGTTGAGAAGCGCGTCGCGGCCGAGTTCTCTTTCCTCCTGGCGATCCCAGTGATGGCGGGGGCCTTCACGCTCGACGCCTGGCAAAGCCGCGACCAGCTCAGCCTGGACCACATCGGCTTGGTGGCCGTGGGCTTTGCAATGTCGTTCGTGGTCGCCCTGGCGGTGATCCGCGCCATGCTGGAGATCGTCACGCGCAACGGCTACGCGCCCTTCGGTTGGCTTCGGATCGTCATCGGCGGCGTTGGCTTGGCGCTGCTCACGGCGGCGGGTTAGTCCGCCGGACTCAGGCGCGCCCGGACTCCATCTCGCGGGCATCCTGGTCCGCGTACTGGCCACCCGTACGATAAACGTAGAGATAGGTCGGCAGCACCGCCTCCAAGGTCTGCGGTGTGATGCCGAGTTCACCTAGTCCGGGAAACTGGCCGCTGACCACATTGTCGGTCTTCAGCAACTCCACTTGGTCCGTCGTAATCGGCGGTGCCATGATAAACGAGGCTAACTCGCCCAGCTGACCCATCAGGCCGGCCACTGGGAACGGGATAGGCGCCAAGAACCGCCGCTGCCCCGTATGCGCTAACATCATTTCCAGCAGGTCACGGAAGCTGAACACCTCTAAGCCGCCGAGCTCATAAGTCTGGCCAGCGCAGGTGGGATCCGTGACGATCTGCGCCAGCGCTCGACCCACGTCACCGACAGAAACCGGCTGAAACCGGGTCTCGCCGCCACCGATCAGCGGCAGGACCGGGCTGACCTGCGCCATCGCTGCGAACCGACCGAAGAACCCGTCACCCGGCCCGAACACGATCGACGGCCGCACGATGGTGGCATCAGGATAGATCTCGCGGACCGCCGCCTCGGCCTCCGCCTTGGTCCGCGCATATTTGGCGTCGGCGTTCGGGTCGGCGCCTAAAGCTGACATCTGGACGATCCGCTCGACACCTTGCGTTCGCGCGGCCTCGGCGATGTTGCGCGCGCCGGCCACGTGAACCGCCTGAAAACCCTGGCGGCCGGTCTCGTACAGCAGGCCGACCAGGTTCAGCGATACCGATGCGCCATCCAGAGCACGCTCCAGCGATGGGCTATTGCGCACATTGGCCTGAACCACGTCGATCTGACCCACTTCGCCCAGCAGGCGCATCTTGTAGGCGAGGTTGGGGTTGCGCACAGCGACTCGCACGCGCCAGCCCGCCTTGGCCAGATACCGCACGGCCTGTGTACCCACGAAGCCTGATCCGCCGAAGACCGTGACGAGGTTTTGCATGGGGCCGAATTAGACGAAGCCGCCCCGCGCTGCAACGATATGGTCATGCCGACGTTGACCGCGCCCGGACGGTGCCATATGTAGCCGCCTCCCGATCCGACGGACCGGGCCCAGGTGGCGGAATTGGTAGACGCGCTGGCTTCAGGTGCCAGTGGCTTAACGGCCGTGAAGG
>JAYTWT010000373.1:0-1644 GCA_043743295.1 Alphaproteobacteria bacterium
ATCTCCCTGAACGGCATCGGATTGATCCTCCCAACACCATCATCTGGTGTCAGCCATCAACCCAGTCCAAACTGTCAGGTATCTACCCGGTTCATACCCCTGTGCAACCCCTCACCCTACCCTCTCCCCTCTCGCTTCGCGGGGGTAGAGGAGATTAGAAGGTGCCTATGTCCGCAATCCTCCTCTCCGCCGGTCCTATCGCGCGCGCCCACAACGGTGTCATTGGGCGGAACGGCAAGCTCCCCTGGCGGCTGAAATCAGACATGGCGATCTTCCGCGCGACCACTATGGGCAAGCCGGTGATCATGGGCCGCAAGACCTGGGACAGCCTGCCCAAGAAGCCGCTGGTAGGCCGCACCAATATCGTGCTCAGCCGCGACGGCTCGTTTGAACCCGTTGGGGCGGTGGTCTGCGAGGAGTTCTCCGAGGCCGTCTCCATCGGCCGCGAACAGGCCGAGGAAGACGGCGCGACCGAGGTCTGCGTCATCGGCGGTGCCTCGCTGTTCGAGATCGCGCTCTCGAAAGCCCGCCGCCTCTACCTCACCGAGGTCGACGCCGATGTTGATGGCGATGTGGTCCTTTCACCCATCGACGAGACCCGCTGGACCGAGGTCCGGTCACAGCGCTACGAGCCCGGGCAGGACGACGAGTACGGCTTTACGTTCCGGGTGCTGGAACGGCGGTAATATTGGCAGGAGTCTGAGCCATGCTGGCCAGGGTTCGCCCCTCATTGTCCTCGAAGAACGCCATCCACTCTTCCATGCCATCGGGATCCGGTGGGGCGGACTACGTGTCGCCGCTCGGCAAGTCCCATTCCAGAACCTCCAACAGGTTTTCCCAGTCGAGTTCATTTCCGCTGCGGCGGCGCAGCGCGTCGGCCTGATCGCGAGTCCAGGCCACGAAGTCTTGGTCGTAGAGCTTGTTCACAGGCTGGCCTTACGCGGCGACATCGGTCGATAACACCACAAACGCGCAACGGAGACCACCGCCATGGATTTCGAACTGGTCTGTCAGGGCCTGGAGTTTCCCGAGGGGCCGATTGCCATGGCCGACGGCTCGGTAATCCTGACCGAGATCAAGGGCCAGCGGCTGACGCGGGTGAAGCCCGACGGGACCAAAGAGCTAGTCGTCAACACGGGCGGCGGGCCGAACGGTGCCGCTATCGGGCCGGACGGGGCGATCTACATCACCAATAACGGCGGCGCGTTCGAGTGGCTGGAGAACGCCGGGATGACCATCCCCGGCCCTACCCCAGCCAGCCACGTCGGCGGCATGATCCAGCGCTACGACCTTGCCACCGGCGCGCTGACCACACTCTACGATGCCTGCGACGGCGTGCAGCTGATCGGGCCCAACGACCTGGTCTTCGACCGATGGGGCGGCATGTGGTTCACCGACCACGGCTGTTCGACGCCCGAGGGCCGCAAGTTCGGTGCCGTCTATTACGCCAAGCCTGACGGCAGCCACATCAGTCGCCAGCGCGGCCATATCATCAGCCCCAACGGCATCGGCCTTTCGCCCGAGGAGACAGTGGTCTACGTCGCCGACACCCAGCTAGGCCGCCTGTGGGCCTTCGACGTCGAAGCGCCGGGCCAATTGGCCCCGCCGCCTGGGTTCGCGCCCGGTCGGGTGATTGCAAACCTG
>JAYTWT010000374.1:0-1672 GCA_043743295.1 Alphaproteobacteria bacterium
GTCACCTTCGGCTCGGTCGACTTGGCTATGCGATGCGGCTAAAGCGCTGCGGCGGATCGTCAGAGGTAGGCTGTCGATTCAATTCTCTTAGGGGTCATCGATGCAGTTTGACGACGTAATCCTCGGTCGCCGTAGTATCCGCGGTTACAAGCCCGATCCGGTTCCGAGGGCTTTGATCGAGGAAGTCATCGGCCTGGCGATGCGCGCGCCATCCTCGATGAACACCCAGCCTTGGAATTTCTACATTATCACCGGCGAGCCACTTGATCGCATCCGCAGGGGAAACACCGAGCGCAACATCGCGGGCGTGCCCCAGTCCCGCGAGTTCCGTACAGGTCAGGCCTTTGCAGGCCAGCACCGCGAGCGGCAGATCGGTGTCGCCAAGCAACTGTTCTCTGCCATGGGCATCGCCCGGGACGACAAGGAGATGCGCCAGGATTGGGTGCTGCGCGGCTTCCGCCAGTTTGACGCGCCGGTGTGCGTGATCATCACCTATGACCGTGTGCTGGACGGTAGTGACGACACCCCGTTCGACTGTGGTGCCGTGGCGACCGCTTTGGTCAATGCCGCGTGGTCGCGCGGCCTGGGCGCGGTGATCAACAGCCAAGGCATCATGCAATCGCCCGTAGTGCGAGAGCACGCCGGGATTGCCGAGGATCAGGTGATCATGAAGAGCATCGCGCTGGGCTGGCCGGACGAGAGTTTCCCGGCCAATGCGGTCGTGTCCGAACGCAAAGCGGTGGCCGAAGCCACCGTGTTCGTCGGCTTCGGCGACTAAGCGCGACGCGGCGGCTTTCTCGGCCCCTTGGGCGGGCCCTTTGATGGGCCGCGATCTGTACGAGGCTTGAAGGTGCGCGGACCGTCCGATCGCGGCGGAGGACCAGCATGACGGGGGCCGTCCGAACGCGGGCCATCAGGGCGAGCCGTGTCCGGGCGAGGCGCATCAGGGCGCGGGCGCTGAGGGCGGTCACCCTGAGGTCGTGGCCCAGGCGCACCTGGAGCGCCCGCCGGGTTGATGCGGATATCGCCGGCTTCACCCGCCGCCTTGATGGCCTCACGAAAGCGGGGCTCGGCCTCGCGGGTGATCTCGAACTTGGTCTCGTTGTCGAAGATCTTGATCAGGCCGATGTCCTTTTTGGTGACATGGCCCAGGCGGCAGATCAGCGGGATCAGCCATTTGGGGTCGGCATTCTTGCTGCGGCCCACCGGCAGGCGGAACCAGGTGGAATCGACGTTTGGCGTATGGTCGGGGCGCGAGCCGTGGTCCAACCTGGGTCCACGCTCTGGTCCGCGATCAGGTCCACGGTCAGGGCGAGGACCTCGATCGTCGTTGCGCCCAGAGCCACGATCATCGAACATTTCTTCGGGGGCGGGGAGTCGCGAACGATGCAGGCGGATCAAGGCTGCGGCGACGGCCTCCGGCGAACGGTCAGCCAGCAGCTTGCCGGCCAACTCCAGTTCCTCCGGGGTCGGAGCCTCGTTCAAGAGGGGGTCTTCGAATAGGCGTACCTGATCTTTTACGCGGATTTCCTCGGCGAGCGGCGGGCCCGACCATTCGACATTGAGGTTGGCAACCGCGAACAGGCGTTCAGCCGGACGGCGCTTGGTGTGCGGCACGACGACGACCGAGACGCCCTTCTTGCCCGCACGACCCGTGCGTCCGCTGCGATGT
>JAYTWT010000375.1:0-2592 GCA_043743295.1 Alphaproteobacteria bacterium
GGGGCGGTCGCCGCACCCGGTGCCGTGGCGGCGGCCCTCAACGCAAACGACACCTTTACTGACTTCGCCTATCAGGCCATGCAGAACCTGGCCTTCGACAAACTAGACGCCACCGTGGCTAGCCGATCGGACGGTCGGCTAGGCGTGCTGTTCCATATCGTCGGGCGTCACGATCCGCCGACCAAGCAAACCATTCGTTTGAGCGTAATAGATCTGCTGCAGAAGCGCTTCTTGGGTCGCAAACTGCCGCTGCCGTCGGGGACGGGTGTGAACCTAACCCTCGACACGACGTTGAACCTGGATGATCTGTTGGCCGACTACGCGGATTATCTGCGCGCCCGCAGTTCAGCTGCGGTTCAGCCTTGAGCCTCTAATCTGGAGACCATGATGACGGAGATTGCCGCATGAAGGGATCGCTCCCTGCGTTAGCCGCCCTAGCGGTGTTCGGGCTTGGCGCCTGTACGCCGACGGTGAGGGTCGAAGTGGCCCCGATCACGATCTACGCTAAGCTGGACGCCAACGTCCGGCTGCAACTGGACGAGGATGTGAAAGCCTTGATCCAGAAGAACCCGAACCTCTTTTAAGAGGGAATGAGAGACATGAAACACAACGACTTCTTCAATGTGGGTGCCGCCGTGATGGCCGCCCTGGCCATGACACCCGCAGCGGCCATTGCAATGGACTCAAAGTCGGCCGTCGACGCGGCCAAGACGCTCGGCGTGGTTGGCGAACAGGCCGACGGCTTCCTCGGCTACGTCAAACCCTCAAGCGATCCTGCGCTGAAGGCGGCGGTCATAGAGATCAACGAGGGTCGCGCCGGCCTATACCGCCAGGCGGCCGCGAAGAACGGCGTTACCGTCGAGGCGGCCGGCGCATCGGCCTACACCACGATCGTGCAGGGTCGGATTAAGCCTGGAGAGCACTATAAGCCTGCCAATGGTGGCTGGGTGGTGAAGTAAGACGGTACCCGACCGGCGTTACAGTCGGTCGCGGGTTCCTGTTCTCCCAGCATTTGGCCTGACGGTCAGAACGAATAGGTGATGAGTCCGATCGATAGAGCCGCCCTGGCCACCGCCATGGCCTTGATGGGTCAGTATGGTGATGACGCAGAAGTCATCGCCATGCTGCGGGCTGCAGAATATGCTGCCATGGGCGATCTGGACGGACTGGCCCAGTGGGACCAGATCCTTGCCTGTCTCGCCAGTCTATCCGGCGAGGTCGCGCCGGATCAGCTGAACTGAGGATCAACTCCTAAGCAGTTGAGCTTTCCGCTTTCTGCGATGTCGCGTCAGGATGTGCTCGGTATAGCCGTTGGGCTGATTGCGACCTTCGAACACCAACTCCAGCGCGGCCTGGAAGGCGATGCTGTCCGGGTTACCGGCCATCGATTGATAGATCGGGTCATCGGCATTTTGCCCATCCACGACCTTGGCCATGCGGCCAAGGGTCTCGAGTACCTGTGCCTCGGTGCAAACGTCGTGGTGTAGCCAGTTGGCGATGTGCTGGCTGGAGATGCGCAACGTGGCGCGGTCTTCCATCAGACCGACGTCATGAATATCGGGCACCTTGGAGCAGCCGACACCCTGGTCGATCCAGCGCACCACGTAGCCCAGAATACCTTGGGCGTTGTTGTCCAGTTCCTGCTGAATATCCGCAGCATTCCAATTGGACTTGGCCAGCGGCAGGGTCAGCAGATACTCCAGCCCCGTCTTGTCGTCGCGCGGGATTGCGGCTTGTAGGGCGGGCACATCGACCTCGTGATAGTGTAGCGCGTGCAGGGTCGCTGCCGTCGGCGAGGGCACCCACGCGGTACTGGCACCCGACCGGGGGTGGCCGATCTTGGCGATCAGCATGGCCTGCATCATGTCCGGTGCGGCCCACATGCCCTTGCCGATCTGGGCGTGGCCGGGGAAGCCGGTGGCCAGACCGATCTCGACGTTGCGGTTCTCATAGGCTGGCAGCCAGGCCGCCGTTTTCATAGCGTCCTTGCGCACGACAGGGCCCGCCTCCATCGCCGTATGGATTTCGTCGCCGGTGCGATCGAGGAAGCCGGTGTTGATGAACACGACCCGTTCGCGCGCGGCATGGATGCAGGCGGCCAGATTGGCGCTGGTGCGGCGCTCTTCGTCCATGATCCCGATCTTGACGGTATTGCGGGCTAGACCTAGCGCGTCCTCCACCAGATCGAACAGCCGAACGGCGAGGGCCACTTCCTCCGGCCCGTGCATCTTGGGCTTCACGACATAGACTGAGCGCATGGGGCTGTTGCGACCGGCCTTCAGGTCATGCATCGCCGCCGTCACCGTGATCAGCGCATCGATGACGGTTTCCGGAACCGGCTGGCCGTCCAGGCGCACCATGTCGGTCATCATGTGGTGACCGACATTGCGTACCAACATCAGGCTGAGGCCGCGCAGGGTGACTTTGCCACCGCCCGGCGCGGAATAGATGCGGTCCTCGTCCAGTCGCCGGACTGCGGTGCGCCCACCCTTCGCGAAGCTGGCCTCAAGGTCGCCGCGCATCAGGCCCAACCAGTTGCGATAGACCCCGACCTTGTCCTCCGCATCGACGGCGGCGACTGAGTCTTCGCAG
>JAYTWT010000376.1:0-3097 GCA_043743295.1 Alphaproteobacteria bacterium
ACCGGCACCTACGCCGGCCAGCACAGCAGCCTCTCTGGCGACCATCGGCGCGGCCTGAGCAATGCGAACCCCGCCAGCCAGCGCCGCATCGACTGGCCCCAGTGCAACGAGACCCAGCCCGGTCCCAGTGATCTCACCCGCCGCACGGGCAACCTTGAAATTCTTTGCATCGTACTGGTCGCGGGCCCGCTCCGCCGCCATGCGGCTTTGCCAGGCTCCGCCCAGGTCCGCGCCCTTGGAGGCGTCAATCAGCGCGCGACTGCCAGCATAGACCCGGTCACCCATCCCAATTGTGAGCGCATCCTGAGCGCCGCGACCAAAGGCGAGCGCTTGGTCTACGCCTTGCCGAACGACGGATCGCTGGTCCGCCGGGCCCTGAACTGCGGATCGCACGACCGACTGCGGCGTACGCATCGGCGGCCTAGCTGGGCGCTTGGTGCCTGTACCCGGCGACGGTTGCCGCGTTGAGTTGGCTCGTTTCGGTGGTCCGTCAGCCAGCAGCTTCGCGCCAAATCGGTTGACCTCTTCTTGCGTCCGGAGCGCCAGATCGCGCCCAGTTCTGATGGCCTCGCCATAGGCACCATGTGCGGCGGCTTCCGCCTCCCGACCAAAGTTGGCCACCTCGCGCTGCCGCCGCTTGTAGAAACCCTCCATCGTTTCAAATACGCCAGCGCCCGTCGAGCGACTTCCAGACATGCCTTCCCCCTCATCATCTGTGGAAACATTTGCCTCGCACCAGAATTACGCCGCCCGCGAGCCGGGGAGACAGATCCCCGACCCTCGAGCCCCTCACCCATGCCCAAACCCTACCCAATATCCGCGTGAATGTCAAGACAAAACGTGAACATCACCAGGGCAAAGACCTCAGGTTACTGAAATCTCAATAGGAGCCGTCATCCCGGCCGGACGCTCGCGAAAGCGGGCGGGAGAGCCGGGACCCCGGGTCCCGCGCACAGCTTCTGGGTCCCGGATCGGTCCTGCGGACCGTCCGGGATGACCGGGTTAGGTATGGGCGGTCTTGAGCGTAGGCATCCGTTAACCTGAGTTCGGAGCCCTGGTGAACATTACCCGCCCACCAACAGATCCAACGCCACCTTCAGCAACGCCTCCAGCCGCAGCGCCTCGCGGTCCCCCCCCGCCGCCTCGCGCGGTGTCAACTCCTGGCCACAGACCTGGTCGCAGGCGGCCACCAGGTCCGGCTGGTGCGACAACCGCCCGCGCATACGGGCCAACACCTGCCGCGCGTACGCGGTGCCCTCGGCGTGCGTCAGCGTCTCCCGCAACGACGGCCCGCCTAACGACCCGCCGCCCGGCCGCACGTCCAGGCTCGACCGGATCGCGCCCTCCATGCGCGCCCGCCGCCAGGTCTGGCCATAGCGTTCGCCCGCCGCCCAGTTCGCCGCATTGATCCGCCCCTTGCCGGCCAGCCAGCCCAGCCCACTCTGGCGCCGATAGGGTCCGCGCGCGGTCTCGGGGCCCAGCACCGCCTGCCCCCGCGCCCGCGACAGCGCCACCGTCTCGGCGACCCCAGCGGCCAGCGCCTCGATAGTCGGGTCCAACGGTGCGCCCCCCGTCGCCCCCGCACGCCGACGCCTCAAACGCGACATGCGCGCGCCACCACCGCATCGGCCAGGCGATAGACCGCCTCAGACGCCTCACGCTCGCCTTCGATCACCACCAGCCCCGCCGCCGCGTGGGCCATAAGTTCGCGCAGGAACCGGCCCCGCTCGCCCGGCCGACGGCGGCTGAGCGCGCCCGCCACCACAGCTGCCGCCTCTGGCCCAGCGTCTTCATGCGCCCGGCTCATCGGCCCAGCACCGTAAAGCCGCCGGCCTTCAGCACCGCCGACACATGCGCCCCGTCGCGCGCAAACCGAGGTCGGCCTCGCCCGCCGCCCGGTCGCGCCACACGAAATTGCGCCTCCAGCGTGCGCATACGTCCGAAACTGACGCATAGCTCGGCGCAAGCTCGCGCCTGAGACGCCCCGCCGAAGCGGAGCACGGAGTAGCTTTGTTGATCAATGTTCCTCATATGTTCATGTATATAACCTACAGATCGCTTGTACAAAATATTTCTGTAGATTATCCACAGACATGGACGGACGTGCCCACAGACTTCGCCAGGCCCGCATCGCGCGGGGGTACGACAGCGCCGCTGCGGCGGCTGAGGCGTTCGGCTGGAGCCGCAACACCTACGCCTCCAACGAAAACGGTAACGCCCCCTTCTCCTATCGCCGCGCCAAAGACTATGCCTTGGCCTTCGCGGTCAGCGCCCAGTGGCTCTACGACGCCGGCGGCCCGGCGCGGACCCCGGGCGCTGAGGGGCTGGTCCCGGTGATCGGCCAGGTGGGTGCCAATCCGGACGGCACGGTCCTGTTCGCCACAGGGCAGGACCCCGCTGAACTGGCCCCGATTCCCCCGGGCGGCACCGAACAGGCGCGGGCGCTGAAGGTCTGCGGCCACTCCATGCGCGGCATCGCCGACGACGGTGCCCTGATCTATTTCGAGGATCAACGCACCCCGCCCAGCCCCGACATGCTTGGCCATGTGGTGGTGGTGGAAACCGACCGCGACGAGGTGCTGGTCAAGCGGCTACTGCGCGGATCAACCCCCGGCGTGTTCGACCTGGAAAGCTTGGCAGGCCCGACACTTCAGGACGCCCGGCTGCGCTGGGCCGCTCACATCACGGCGATCATTCCGCCGTTTCAGGCGCGTCGGATTCTTCGCAATGCCGCCTAATCTGCATATTTTCTACATACTCGAACTGTAGATTCCATGTGCAACGAATTCCGCTTCCAGGACTCGCTCGATGCAATCCTCAGCGCCGTCCGGGAACTGCAGATCCCCCTCGACTGGGAAGGCGGCGCGCCGAACCTGGAGCCCCGCGCCTCGGTCCGCCCTACCGACCCCGCCTACATCCTGACCAACCAAGGCGACGGCGCGCGCCTAACCCAGATGCGCTGGGGCTTTCCCGGCCCCAAAGGCCCGGTCATCAACTTCCGCACCGAGGGTCGCACCTTCGGCCGGGGCCGCTGCATCGTACCCGCCGACGGCTTCTTCGAATTCACCGGAGCCAAGGCCCCGAAGTCAAAATGGGA
>JAYTWT010000377.1:0-6275 GCA_043743295.1 Alphaproteobacteria bacterium
GTTGCCCTCCGCCGCCGAACCCTCATCGACGTTGGAGACATAGAGCGCAGGCTTGGAGGTCAGCAGTTGCAACATGCGCCAGGCCTTGTCGTCCTCAGCCGACACGCTGGCTTTGCGGGCCGGGCGACCGGCGTTGAGTTCCGTCAACGCCAACTGGACAAGGCGCAGCGTTTGGGCGCTGTCCTTGTCGCCGGCCTTGGCGCGCTTCTCCAGGTTGCTGATCCGTTTCTCCAGGCTCTCCAGGTCGGCCAGCATCAACTCGGTCTCGATGGTGTCCAGGTCCGAGAGCGGATCGACCTTGCCTTCCACGTGGGTGATGTCGTCGTCGATGAAACAGCGGGCCACGAAGGCCACCGCGTCACAGTCGCGGATGTTGGCCAGGAACTGGTTGCCTAAGCCCTCGCCCTTGGACGCCCCACGTACCAGGCCCGCGATATCGACGAAGTTGATCCGTGCTGGGATGATTTCTTTGCTCGGAATGATCGTGGCTAGGGCGTCCAGGCGCGGCTCTGGCACCGCAACGTCGCCGGTGTTGGGCTCGATGGTACAGAACGGATAGTTGGCCGCCTGCGCCGCCGCCGTCTGGGTCAAAGCATTGAACAGGGTCGACTTGCCGACGTTGGGCAAGCCGACAATCGCGACTTTCAGAGCCATGAATTGCAGTTCCTAGATTGAGCCGCGCCACCTAGCACGCCCGCCTTGCCGCGCGAAGTCAGTGGTGGCGCCGACTAACCCCCCACCCGGCCAAACAAATAGGGCTCCAGGCTAGCCTGCGCTTCGGTGCGGAATTTGTGCCAGCGGTTGCCGCCGTAGTAGGCGAGGCTGCCGGGCTCGGCGTCGCCGTGGCCGTTGTAGTAGGAGATGCAGTCACGCAGCGGCGCGGTGGCGATGTCCGCCTCGCGGCAGTGCTTGGCATAGGCCTCTGCGGCTTCGGCGCGCACGTCGACGATGTCGGCCTTGCGGTCTCGGGCGGTTTCCAGCAGCCAGACCACATAGTCGGCGTGGGTATCGATTGCGTCGGTGAAGTTGAAACTACCGCCGCCGCCCTGCGGGCCAGCGACAATGAACATGTTTGGAAAGCCGGGACTGTGCAGGCCGAGGAACGTCGTGGTACCGTCCGCCTGCCAGGTTTCGCGCAGGGTGCGACCGTCGCGACCGGTGATCATGTTGAAGGTCGAGGTCGCCATCCACTGGAACCCGGTCGCATAGATCAGCACGTCCAGAGGATACTCCGTCCCTTCGTGCACGACGCCACGTTCGTTGATCTGGCGAATGCCGGCCCCTTCCGTGTCTACCAGGTGCACGTGCGGTAGATTGAAGGCTGGCAGATACTCGTCGTGGAAGGCTGGCCGCTTGCAGCCGTAGGGGTAATAGGGCTTCAGCGCTTCGGCGGTCTTAGGGTCCTTGACTACGGCGTCCACCCGCGCACGGATCTGTTCCATCAGCCGGAAGTTGGATTCCAGTTGTTTCTCCACAAACTCGGCAGGGCTGATCGGTGCGGCGTACTGTTTGCGGACTTTGAAGTCGTCGACCTTGCCGGCCATGTAGTCGTCGTTGGCTTTCAGGGCGGTGCGGCCAGCGGAAATCTTGGCAAAGCGCGCGCGCCGGGCCCTGGCCCAACCCGGCTCCTCGGCCCACGTCTGGCGCTCTTCCTCAGTGGTAGCGCGCTGGTCGCGGACATCAATTGACGACGGCGTGCGCTGGAAAACGTAGAGCTCGCCGACCGTCTTGGCCAACTCCGGCACCGCCTGAACCGCCGTCGCACCCGTGCCGATGATGCCCACCCGCTTGCCCGCCAGATCGACGTTGTAATCCCAGCGTGAGGTGTGGAAGGTCTCGCCCTGGAAGGTCTCCATCCCGGGAATGCGCGCCAGTTTCGGCGTCGTCAGGATGCCGTTGGCCAGGATCACGAACCGCGCCCGCATCTTGTCGCCGCGATCGGTGGTGACGGTCCAGCGCCCCGCCGCCTCGTCCCAGGCGGTGCCCTCAACCGTCGTATGGAACAGGCAGTGGTCGTAGAACCCGAACTGCGTCGCCATCTTCTGGCAGTATTCAAGGATCTCGAAGCCCGAGGCGAACTTCATTGATGGCACGTAGCCGGTTTCCTCCAGCAGCGGCAGATAGCTGTAGGATTCGACGTCACACGCGATGCCCGGATAGCGGTTCCAGTACCAGGTCCCGCCGACGTCGCCGCCCTTCTCGCAGAAGCGGACGTCCTTGAAACCTGCGGCCCGGAGTTTGTGCCAGATCAGCAGGCCCGCGAACCCCGCGCCCACCACCACGATATCGCATTCGTCGCTCAGAGCGTCGCGGGCAATGGGGTCGGCGGAATAGACGTCATCCAGATACTTCGCGAACTCGCCTTCCATGGCCATGTAGTCGGCCGACCCCCGGCGCGCTTCCTTGAAGTCGCGGTAACGGGCCTGTTCCTCAGCGTTGAACGTCGCGCCCGGCGGCAACTCCGGTAAGGTTTTCAGCGCCGCATCCGCGACCACCGAATAGCCCTGACCCGCGATCTTCTCATTGGCCTTGGCCGCGCGGGTGTTGAACAGCTTCAGGCCCGAGGCGGGATCGGTTCGAATGGCGGAGGTCATGAGCGTCTTCGTCCCTCTGCGCTCTTGGCGGCGCCAGCCTCAGCAGATCGCGAATGGAGGGTCAGGTCAACGCCGTGTCGTTGACGCCTCCACGTCATCCGCCCGTCAGCGCCTTGGCCGCCAGGTCGCGCCAGCCTCGAGCTTCCTTGTGGAATTGGCCCTTGAGTTTGCCCAGGCGTTTGTCCAGTTCCGCCACCGCCTCGCGGGCTTCGTCCCGTCGCCCATTGCGGGCCATGAAGGCGGCATAACGGGCGAGGCCCTCGAAGCCGGGCAAGCGCTGGGCTGCCCATTGATAGGCGGTGTCAGCCTCGGCGATACGCCCTAGCGCCTCATTGGCGCGCCCCAGGGCTACGGCCACCGTCGGCGTGCGGCCGTTGGCCTCGTCGCGACCCAGAACCTCCAAGATATCCAGGGCGTCCTTGGGGCGGTCCAACTCCAGCAGAGCGTTGATCCGGCCCAACAAGAGGGCGGGGTCTTCGGCGTGGATACCCTGAGCGGCCTCGGCATAGAGGCGCTCTGCCTCGTCGTACTTGCCCAGGCCGGCGGCGGCGGCCGCGAGGCGCGACTGGTTGCGGACGGTAGGCGTATCCTCGCAGGCCTCTTTGGCCTCGCGATACTCGCGGCTAGGATCTAGGGTTTGGCGGGCAGCCCGCGTCAAGCGCCGTACCGTCGCGCCGCCGGTCAGGCCGGGCAGCACATTGATGATCGCATAGACTACCCCGCCCAGCGGCTGGAACATCAGGATGATCATCAGCCAGTACATTTCACGCCCGGTGCGCACCACATGCACACAGAGCAGGATCGAGAACACCAGCGACAGGCCGAGCAGTTCGAGCATGGTTAGAGTTCCGCGCCGCTTACACTCTAGGTAACGCTCAGCGGAGGGCGTCATTCAGCCTCATCTGCCAAACTGCACCACCTAGCAAGTCGGCGCGCTCACGCGATGCTGGAGGTTTGGTAACGCGGTGGGGATAGAGGTCCGTGCATCGTCTATGATACCCGCCGTGAGTACGCACCGGGCGAAGGCTGCGACGGGAGAAGGTCAAAGGATGGATTCAACCGCGCCTTCCGACGTGATCCCCACCTATCGGTTTGAGTCAGCTCTGCTGCCGGAAATAGAGCAATTCGACGCCTGGGCACGGTTCACCGCCAACTCGAAGGTCACACGTCCCGGCAGCGGCCCCTATTTCGCGCGAGCCGCCTTCTGGAACCTCAACGGCATGCTGGTGTCTCTACAGTCGCTGGACGCGATGACGATGACCCGGGACGAGGTGATCCTGCGCGCTAGCGTGTCGGACCACTTCCTGATCGTGATCCCGGTCGAGGGCGAGAGCCGCTTTACGGACGCGAACGTGGATCAAACAGTGGGGCCCGGCGATGTGCTGGTGGTCGACTTGAACAAGACCGCCGTGTGCGCGTGCGGCCCGCAAACCACTGTGGGTATCTCACTGTCCCGAGCCTTTCTGGAAGAGCGGGCGGGCCGCGTGGACATCCAGGGTGTGCTGCCGTCGACGCCGGAGACCCAGATCTTTGCCAGCTTCATGCGGACCCTTGTGGACCAGCTTCCGGCGGCCTCGGTGGCCAGCACCGTGCCTTTGTCGCGAATTGCCTGCGACCTGCTGGTCAACGCGTTGGCGATCGCTGCGCCCGGTGTTGCGGCCTCGTCGGCTGGCCTGTCGGCGCGGGTCCGGGCCAAGACCTACATCGAGAGCCAACTGCCCGGCACCTTGGACCCAGGGGCGATGCAGAAGGCGCTGGGCATGACGAGGTCCTCGATCTACCCGCTGTTCAAGAGTGACGGCGGTCTACTCGCCTTTGACCGACGCCGGCGGCTGCGCCTGTTGCACCGCGCCATCGCCGATCCTGCAGATCGCCGGCCGTTCGGCGAGTTGGGTTTCCAACTGGGCTTTGCGGATCCAGCGCATCTGGCCCGGCTGTTCCGCCAAGCGTTCGGGTATTCGATGAGCGAACTGCGCGATCAACTAAACGCACCCGGCGCGGCCCCAGCCCAGTCCGAAAAGATTGGAACGGACCTCTATCGCGAGATGATCTCGGACCTGGGTTAAGATCGACCGTCGGTCGGCGCGGCGAGATTGGCACGCACAGTCAAAGGTTTGAGACACCCGCTAAAACGCCCGCGCCGACCTGCTGCTACGAATTCAACCAGAGATGGCGGGCGCTACCCCTCATCGGCGTTGGAGTTTTGATCATGCAGTTTCAGTCAACCCTGGCCGGCGCGTTGATGGCGCTGGCGCTTGCGCCCGCATCGGCGGACGCCGCCTTTATCTATTCGCCAAATGCAGCCTCCCAGACCCAGGAAGGCAATGGCAATAATGTAGTTTTCAAACACACCGACGGTCGGAACCAGTGGGTCTTCAAGGCGGAGATCTTCGGTTCGACGCCGATCACCATCAACGCCATGGCGTTTCGGTTCGACGAAATCGTCTCGAACCAGTTCATTCAGGCGGGTGCCTTCCATTTCGACGACCGGTTCAGTGTGAAGCTGGGCACGCTGCGGGGGTTGGCCAGCACGACGTTCGCAGACAACCTGACGAACGCAGTCACCGTGTTGTCCGGCGCGCAGGATATCGCTTTCGCTATCGGGGGCCCGGCGGGCACGACGAAGCCGTTCGGGGGGGTCACTTTCAATTTCACGACGCCGTTTGTCTATGATCCTTCGGCGGGCGACTTGCTTATCGACCTTTTCGTGCCTGGACAGGATTTGTTCGGGACGTTTGATTTCGTTCAAGATAATCCATTGGAATACCGGGTGTTCAACCGGGAAATTGCAACGCAGGGATTGATCCAGTCGTTCGGGCCGGTCGTGCGTTTCGACGTGTCGGCGGTTGTCCCCAGCAACGCCGGGGCCGTGCCGGAACCCGCCGCCTGGCTGATGATGGTGGTGGGTTTCGGCACGTTAGGCGCGGCGTTGCGTCGTCGTCAGCAGGGCTTTCAGACGGCCCGATTCGAGAGCTGAGCCTTATTCCCCGCGCGCGGCCTTGCGCGGATCGACCTTCTCCGCCGGGGCAAGCCGCATCACCTCGGTCTGGTACTTCTCATCCTCGCCGGCCGCCAGCAGGGGCAGGGCGTCGGCGCAGGCCTGGAGTAGAGGTTCCACCCACTTGATGTCGGCTTTGTGGAAATCGGACAGCACGTGGCCATGGACCAAGTCCTTGTCGCCCGGGTGGCCGGTGCCCAGCCGCGCGCGCCGGAAGTCTGGGCCGACCGCGGCGGTGATTGAGCGGACACCATTGTTGCCCGCCGCCCCGCCGCCGGTCTTCATGCGGAACCGGCCGGGGGCCAGATCGATCTCATCGTAGAACACCACCAGGTCGGCCGGATCGATCTTGAAGAATTTCAGCGCCTCGCCCACGGAACGACCGCTCTCGTTGTAATAGCCCTTGGGCTTGACGATCAGGGCGCGGACCTGCCCGCCCGGCGTCGGGATTGATCCCTCGCTGACATGGGCATTGAAACGCGAACGCGCCGCAGGGAAGTCCCAACGGCGCGCAATCTCATCGACGGCCATGAAGCCGATGTTGTGGCGGTTCTTGGCATAGGTGGGGCCAGGATTTCCCAGCCCGGCAATGATAAGCATGAGCGGCCCCAAACGATGCGGGGACGCGAAGCGCTAGGCTTCGGCGCCCTCGGTCGCTTCGGCGTCGCCGGACTTCACCTTGG
>JAYTWT010000378.1:0-7329 GCA_043743295.1 Alphaproteobacteria bacterium
GCCCGGCCCAGCCCGACCAGCTCGCCGCGATCCATCGCGCCGGACGTCGCCTGACAGATCGACCAGGTGATGATCGACCGGGTGCCGGATCGGCAGAACGCCAGTACAGGCTCTTCAGCTTCCTGCAGCACCATTTGCGTGGCCTCCACCTCGCCCGGCCCCGGCCCGCCGCGCACCGGGATGTGGTGATAGGCCAGTCCAGCCGCCTTGGCCGCCGCCGCGATCTCGGCGCTGGCGGGTTGGCCTGGCTCCTCGCCGTCGGGGCGATTGTTGATCACGGTCTTGAAGCCTTGGCGCGCGGCCTCGGCCACATCGGCCACGCTGATCTGTGGGGCCACGGAGAGGGCGTCGGTGACGCGTCGAAAGTCGCTCATGAGGTTCTTTTCCGGATTTCCGATCGGTGCGTTGACATCATCGGGGGTGGGTGGAAGTTTCGCAACGCTCCGCCGCACGATGGCGCCCACTTCGAAGGCTTTTCCGCGCCCATGCTGCGATATATCGGCCGGCGCCTGTTGATCGCGATCCCCACGCTGTTCCTGGTGATCACCGTGACGTTCTTCATGATGCGCGCGGCGCCCGGCAGTCCGTTCTCGATGGACCGCAAGCTGTTGCCGGAGATCGAGGCCAACGTCCTGGCGCAATACGGGATGAACAAGCCGCTGGGCGCGCAATATCTGGACTATCTGGGCGGGGTGGTGCGCGGCGATCTGGGACCCTCGCTCAAATACCGCGACAAGGCGGTGATCGATATCCTGAAAGAGAACTATCCGGTGTCGCTGAAGCTGGGCCTGATCTCGATCAGTCTGGCGGCCCTGGTGGGCATCAGCCTGGGGGTGATGGCGGCGCTGCGTCAGAACCGGTTGACCGACAATGCGGTAATGACGGTGGCCGTGCTGGGGGTCTGTATTCCGACCTTCGTCACCGCGCCGCTGCTGGTACTGGGGATTGCCTCGAAACTGGGCTGGTTGCCGACGGCGGGGTGGAATGATGGGGCGTGGCCCAACATGGTCCTGCCCATAGTCGTGCTGGCCCTGCCGCAGATCGCCATCATCTCGCGGCTGACCCGGGCGGGGATGATCGAGGTGCTGCACTCCAACTATGTGCGTACGGCGCGGGCCAAGGGCCTGCCCGAGCGCCTGATCGTCGGCAAGCACGCCCTGCGCGCGGCGATCCTGCCCCTGGTCAGCTACCTCGGCCCCGCCTGCGCGGGGTTGATCACCGGTTCGCTGGTGGTGGAGCGGATCTTCAACCTGCCGGGCCTGGGCAAGTTCTTCGTGATGAGCGCGCTGCAGCGGGACTACACGGTGGTGATGGGGATGGTGATCTTCTACGCGGTGCTGATCCTGGTGCTGAACCTGATCGCCGACCTGCTCTATGCGGTGCTGGATCCCCGGGTGCGGTTCGCATGATGATGGGCAGCGCCCGCGCCGCCATCCAAGGCCGTAGCCTGTGGGAGGACGCGCGTCGGCGGTTGTTCCGTAACAGGGCGGCGGTGGCGGGCATGGTGGTTCTGGCGTTGCTGGTCGTGGCAGCCATCGTTGGCCCTTGGCTCAGCCCGTTTGCCTATGATCAGGTCGACAAGAACGACGTGTGGCTGCCGCCGCTGGCAGAGGGTCACCTGCTGGGCTCCGACGCGCTGGGCCGAGACCTACTGACGCGGCTGCTGGTGGGCTTGCGGGTGTCACTCGCCATCGGCTTGATCGCGACTCTGGTGTCGCTGGTGATCGGCGTCGCCTGGGGGGCTGTCGCTGGCTACATCGGAGGCAAGGTAGATGAAGTGATGATGCGCTTCGTCGACGTGCTGTACTCGCTGCCGTTCATCTTCTTTGTGATCCTGTTGATGGTGACCTTCGGGTCGAACATCGTGCTGATCTTCGTGGCCATCGGCGCGGTCGAGTGGCTGACCATGAGCCGCATCGTGCGCGGCCAGACCCTGACCCTGAAGCAGAAGGAATTCATCGAGGCGGCGCGGGCGTCTGGCCTAGGGCAGGGGGCGATCATCACTCGCCATATCGTGCCCAACCTGCTGGGGCCGGTGGTGGTCTATGTTACCTTGACCATCCCGGCAGTGATCCTCGCCGAGAGTTTCCTCAGCTTCCTGGGCCTCGGCGTTCAGCCGCCGATGGCCTCGCTGGGGGCCCTGATCGCCGGGGGAGCGCAGGACATGGAGCTGGCCCCCTGGCTGCTGATTTTCCCATCCCTGGTGATGATCACCACGCTGATGAGCTTCAACTTCATCGGCGACGGCCTGCGCGACGCGATCGATCCCAAGGATCGATGATCATCCCTTCCGTTCGTCATCCTCGGCCAAGTCGCGCAGCGACGCCGTGCCGGGGACCCATAAACGCAGGCGACACCGGAAACGCTTCGGCGGCGACCCTGCGATCCCGTTCGGCGAGCCTCGGTGTTTATGGGTTACCCGAACAAGTCGGGTAATGACGATCATAGAGAGGTAGCGGGTCGTTAAGCCCTCTACTTTGTCCGCGAGGCCCGGATCGCCCGCTGGCCGTCCACATTCACGAAATAGCTGCCCATGGCGGCCTTGCGGATTTCGACTTTGGAGCCGGTCTTCGCACCGCGCGGCAGGTCTTCGACGTCGGTCTGGGTCCAGACGGCGCCGTCTTCCAACTCCATCACCCACCGGCCGCCGGACTGGCGAAAGGCGCGGGCGAGGGTGGCGGTGACGCGGTCCAACGGCTCGGCTTTCTGGCCCTTGTCGGCCCCCTCGCCTTTGGGGCGATCAAACAGGCTGAGCGAGGGCAGGGTGAAACCAAAGGCCTGGCGGCGGACGGCGGTGGCCTGTTCTCGGTCGACGACCACGATGTCGCCCTTGGCCTCGGCCTGGTCGAAGGCACCGGCGGCTTTGTCGTAACACGCCAGCCGCGCCGCATCGTCGGTCAGCTTGCGGCAATCGGTGAGCGCCTGGACGACGGTGGTGCGGCCCAGCGGCTGTGCCAATGGCTTGACCTGCGCGTGGACGGGGGTCGAGGCCAGCAGGCCCAAGGCCAAGACGGTGGATTTGATCATGGCTCGCGACCTCACGTTCGATTCGCCACCAGCATTAGGCCGTTCGATTGCGCTGACGCAACGTCGGCCCAAACTCAAGACAGGGGCGAGTTTGGACACATTGTCGCGGCTCGGCGGCATCCTGGTTCTGCGTCAGCCCTCAAAAGTTGACAAAACCTTGCTAGATTTGGGTCAACGCCCAGGAATATGTGACCAGAAAGCGACAGGTTCGAGTCCGAAAGATTGCAATCCGCTAATGTTTGTTGACCCCCTAGGGCCGGAAACCGTAACTCCAACGTAACCGGAAACTTAGTTTCTGGGACCGAACTCGTTGTTTTGGGGAGCGGCCGCCACGATGCGCAGGACCGCTGGAGGATCTAAAATCGTGAAATTCCAATCTATGAGAGAGCGCCTGATGGCGTCTTCTATGATTTGTGGTGCAGCCATGCTGGCGCTGTCCGCCGCTCCGGCCTGGTCTGCGGACGAGACCGTTGAGGAAGTGGTTGTCACCGGCTCGCGCATCCAGGTGCCCGGCCTGGTCTCGGCCAGCCCGATCACCACGATCGGCGCCAACGAAATCAAGCTGCAGAACGCTTCGGAAGTCGGCGAAGTCATCCGCTTCCTGCCCTCGACGATCCCCGGCGACAACCCGGCCCGTAACAACGGCACCGCCGGTGTGACCACGGTCGACCTGCGTGGCCTGGGTCCGCAGCGCAACCTGATCATGATCGATGGCAAGCGCATCACGCCTTATAATGAAAATGGTCGTGTGGACGTTTCGGTTATCCCGACCGCGATGCTTGAGCGCGTTGACGTGATCACCGGCGGCGCCTCGGCGGTGTACGGTTCGGACGCCATCTCGGGCGTCGTCAACTTCATCTTCAAGAAGAACTTTGAAGGCGTCGAGTTCGACACCGGCTACACCCAAACGGGCGCCAAAGACGGCGCAACCTATCGCGCGGCTCTGACCCTCGGCGTCAACAGCGCTGACGATCGCGGCAACATCGCCCTCAGCCTCGGCTATTCCAAGCGTGAACCGGTCCTGTTGGGCGCCCGCCCGCAAGGTCAGGTCGGCGTGGTCAGTGCCACGGGCGGCGGCTTCGGCGTCACTGCACCGCCCAGCCCCACCAACTGCGGTGGCCCCGGCTCGGTTCCGACCACGTTCGGCGGCTCGTCCACGACCGTTCCCTCGCGTCTGGCCTTGGTCGGCGTTCCGGCCGCGACCGGTGCCTTCCAGGTTCGCGACGACCGGACCCTCGGCCCGAACTGCTCGGTCTTCAACTTCAACCCGTTCAACTACTACCAGACGCCTTCGGAGCGCTTCAGCGCCACGGGCGTTGGCCACTATGAGATCAACGACAGCGTCGAAGCCTATGCGCGGACCATGTACACCCGTACGAACGTCCGCCAGCAGATCGCGCCGTCGGGCATCTTCGGCACCGCCTTCTTCGTGCCGCTGGCCAACCCCTTCATCTCGGCTTCGCAGCGCGCCACGCTGATCACCGCGGCCAACGCCGCGCGGGTCGCCGGCACCCTGACCGCCGCCAACTTCCGCGACCTGAACGCCAACGGCGTGATCGACGTGGCCGACGATATCAACCTCGTTGTTCGTCGCCGCACCGGTGAGCTTGGCCCGCGTTCTTCGACCTATGAGACCAACAACTATCAGTTGGTGTTCGGCCTGCGCGGCAATGATCCGTTCGGCGTCGAGGGCTGGAACTGGGATGTTTCCGCCCAACGTGGTGAAAGCAGCCGTACGGAAGTGCGCGCCGGCTACACCAATGTCACCAACTTCGGCAACGCGCTGAACGCGGTCAGCACCACCACCTGCCGGGTCGGCGGGTCGGCTTGCGTTCCGATCGACATCTTCGGTCCGTTCGGTGCAATTACCCCGGCGGCCGCTGCCTACTCCAGCGCAACGGCGATCCTGAAGAGCAGCTACGTCCAGCAACTGGCCACGGCCAGCATCGGTGGGCCCATCAACAGCATCAAAAGCCCCTGGGCGGCGGTGCCGTTGGCGGTCAACGCCGGTCTTGAGTACCGTGAAGAGTTCGGTGCCTCGGTGCCGGACGAGTGCCTTAAGCTGGCCCCGGCCAGCTGCCTCGGCGGTGCCGGCGGCAACCAGCTGCCGATCGAAGGCGGCTACAGCGTCAAGGAACTGTTCGGCGAAGGCATTCTGCAAATCGCCACCGACCAGACCTGGGCCAAGTCGTTGGACCTCGAGTTTGGCTATCGCTACTCGGATTACGATCCGACCGGCGTGAACAAGACCTGGAAGTACGGCCTCAGCTATGAGCCGATCGAAGGCCTCCGCTTCCGCGCCATGCAACAGCGTGCGGCGCGTGCGCCGAACGTGGGTGAACTGGCAGCTCCGGTCGTCAGCGCCCTGCGCAATGCGAACTTCGACCCCTGCGCCGTCAATGGAAACGGTTCTGTCCGGGTGGTCACGGCTGCTGTGCGTGCGCTTTGCATCGCAACGGGGCAGACCGCGCTGCAAGTCGGTGCGATCCAGGATATCACGGCAGGTCAGGTCAACACCTTCGAAGGCACCAACCTCGCCCGCCTGCCCGGACCGGAAAAGGCCGACACGACCACCTTGGGTTTCGTCTATCAGCCCAGCTTCCTGCCGGCGCTGAAGAGCCCGGCGATCTCGGTCGACTACTACAACATCAAGATCAAGGGCACGATCGGCCTCTTCCAAGCTCAGGAAGTTTTGGACCAGTGCTACAATGCCGGTGATCTGGTGTCCTGCGCCGCCATCGTTCGCGTGAACGGCGACATCGCGTCGCCGGCCTCGGGCATCAAGCTCTTCACGACCAACCTGAAGAGCTCGACGGCCGAAGGTCTGGAGAGTTCGGTGGCGTTCGGCCTCGACATGTCCACGTTCGGTCTTGACGACAAGTGGGGCAGTCTCGCCTTCCAGTGGACGGGCAACCTCTACCTGAAGAACGAGAGCCAGAGCAGCAGCGCCAACCCGGTCATCGATTGTAAGGGTGTCTACAGCACCAGCTGCAACCCGACCCACAAGTTCCGCTTCAGCCAGCGCACCAGCTGGACGGTCGGTGACTTCCAGGTGTCTTACCTGTGGCGCTATGTCGATGCGATCAACGTCGCGGCCAACCAAAAGGCGGCGACCTTCGCCGCGTTCCAGCGGATCAAGGCCTACAACTGGATCGATCTGTCGGCGAACTACGCGATCAACGACAACGTCAAGGTCAGTGTCGGCGTCCAGAACCTGTTCAAGAAGGACCCGCCGGTTGTCGGCAACGAAGCCGGTGCCACCTCGTCCAACTCGGGCAACACCTTCCCGGGTGACTATGACACCCTGGGCCGCGTGTTCGCGTTCGGCCTGAACCTGCGCTACTAAGACCTGCGCAGGGTCTGAAAGACTTGGGAACGGCGGGCGAAAGCCCGCCGTTTTCGTTTGGGGGTGAACTAGACTAGCCCCTCCTCGCCCCCGGCGAAGCCGAGAGGGAGAGGGTAGGGAGAGGGCCGGCTGGGCTGATGGGCTGGCGCGGGTGGGAAGGCGAGGGTCCAAAGGCAGCGGGACCTTGATCTGACATCCGGCGCTACACGACTTCATGAGCCGGCCCTCTCCCTACCCTCTCCCTCTCTGCGCTGTGCTCAGGGGGAGAGGAGGTGTTCAACTTGGGGGAACCATGGACGATCAGATCAACGCCCTTGCACGTTCCGCTGGACAAGCCGCAGGCGCTGGACGCTGGCAGGAGGCTGAGCAACTGTGGGGTCAGGTGCTGGCCCGAGCGCCGAACCATCCACAGGCGCTCTACAGCCTGGGTGTCCACGCTTTTCAGCGCGGCGACCTCAACGGTGCCTTGGAGCATCTGAACGCGGCTCACGCCGCCTCGCCGAACGATCCTCTCGTCCTGATGACCCTGGGTGTCGTGCTGAGGGATCGCGGCGATCTCGACGGCGAATGGCAGGCGATCAACGCTGCCCTGACCGCCGATCCCTATTTTTTGCCGGGCCTGATCTCCAAAGCGGTGTTCCTGGAGCGCCAGGGCCGCATGAAATCAGCTGCGGGGGTCTATCGCGACGTCCTGAAAGTCGCCCCGCCGCAGCCCGCTTGGCCGGACGCGCTGCGCCCACAGTTGGAACATGCGGCCCGCATCGTGACCGACCACGGCAATGCCTTCGCCGCCTATCTTGAGCAGAGGCTGGCCGTACCCCAGGCCGCGCTCGCGCCCGCCGCCGCCGGCCGCTGGACCGAGGCCGCCTCGATCATGACGGGTCGCACGCAGCCCTATCTGCCCAACGCCAACCAGCTCTATGTCCCGCGTCTGCCCGCCATCCCGTTCCACGACC
>JAYTWT010000379.1:0-2601 GCA_043743295.1 Alphaproteobacteria bacterium
AGAGGACCGACCTCAAGCTCGACGCGCTCGAACAGCGCGGCCATCTCGTCTTCGAGCCGCGCGTCCACGCCAAAGGCATGCGCCTCGCCACCATCCGCACGGATCGATTGGGCCAGCGTCTCGAGTGAATCCAGATTGCGCTCGCGGCGGGTCATGCAGACCGCCAGCCCCTCGGCAGCAAACGCCCGCGCCAGCGCCGAGCCCAACCCGTCACCAACGCCCACGATCAGACAAGCACGCTTTTCTTGAGGCATTTTATGTCCATTCAAAATCTGAACCTAGGTTCGTCTTGAATCCGAACCCAGTCAATGGGACGATGTCGTGTATTTTGGGAGTCTCAGTCATGAAATGGCGCGAACTCGCCGACGAGCCCTGTTCCGTCGCCCGCTCGGTGGCAGTGATCGGCGATCGGTGGACGTTGATGATCCTGCGCGACTGCTTTTTAGGTGTGCGTCGGTTTGACGAATTCGAAAGGCGCCTGGGCATCTCGCGCGGCATCATCGCCGAGCGCCTGCGCGCCCTGGTCGTCGAGGGCGTCCTTCGGCGAGAGGCCTATCAGCAACAGCCGGTTCGGCACGAGTATCGCCTGACCGACAAGGGGCTCGCGCTCCATCCAGTAATGATGGCCATCGTCCACTGGGGTGACGTGAACTATGCGGGCGAGGCTGGCCCGCCCCTGCTCCACCGGCACAAGACCTGCGGCTGTGACTTCACGCCCGTGATGACCTGCTCGGCGTGCGGGGATCCGGTCGCAGCCCGAGATGTCGAAGTCAGCGCGGCTTAGCCACCGCCGCGCCGCCTCAGCCACCCTCTCGCGAACCATCCCAGGCCCAACCAAACCGCGATCACCGCGACCAGTTCGACCCAATGGCCCGCAATTTCGCCCTTCATCAACCCCACGATAGAGGCGCCAGCGAACGCGGTTAGAGCGATCTTGGGTACGATACCGATGCCCGTGCCGGCCAGGAAATGAAGTCGGTGCATCGGGGTCACGCCGGCCGCCATATTGACCACAATGAACGGCGCAGAGGGCACTAGACGGACGATCAAGCTGGCCAGGAATCCGTTCTCGCCGACCAAAGTCATGAACCGCCTCACTCCGGCACCCGAGAACCGCTCAAGCGCTCCGGCACCCGCCGCTCGGCCGATCTGGAAGCCAACCAACGCAGAGGCCATCGTGCCGATCCAACTGTACGCAGAGCCCAGGCCCGGTCCGAAAGCGACCACGGCTGCGGCGATCAGCACGATCTGTGGCGTGCCGACAAAGGCCAAGGCTGCAAACGCCGCCACCGCCACCGGCAACGACCAAGCCCCCCGCGCCGCACCCAGCCAACCCTCGAGTGTCCGTTCGCTGTCCACCCCAAACGCCTGGGCGCCGAACACAAAGACAATCCCCACCCCGCCGAACAGCACGAACGACACCGCCAGGGTTCGCCACGCCTGAGCGTCAAGATCGGAGAGAAGGGCAAAGAGACGGCGCATCGCGGTTGCAGGGGTCGCCTGATGTCGGGGCGCGGTCAAGCGCGGGAGGTTGTCCGGGCAAACTTCATCAGGACGATGGTTTGAATGCGGCGCAGCATGGGCTAAACCGCGCGCGTTCAATCTCACCAACCGCCCACCCCTTACCGGAAGCCGCCTCGTCATGTCCTTTCAGGAATCTGCACCACTGTCGCGCGTGAAGCCCTCCGCCACCTTGGCAGCGGATGCGAAAGCCCGCGAGCTGAAGGCGCAGGGCAAGAATGTGATCGGCCTGGCCGCTGGCGAACCCGACTTCGACACGCCGGACAACATCAAGGAAGCCGCCATCAAGGCGATCCGTGACGGCAAGACCAAATATACCAACGTCGACGGCATCCCAGAGCTGAAGGAAGCCATCGTTGCTAAGTTCCAGCGCGAGAATGGCCTGAGCTACAAGATCAGCCAGGTCAACGTCTCGCCCGGCGGCAAGCCGGTGATCTGGAACGCCATGATCTCGACCCTCAACCCCGGCGACGAGGTGATCGTGCCGACGCCCTATTGGGTCAGCTATTGGGACATCGTCCTGCTGGCGGGCGGCAAGCCTGTGGCGGTGGCGTCGACGGCCGAGCAAGGCTTCAAACTGCAGCCCGCCGCCCTAGAGGCCGCGATTACCGCGAAGACGCGCTGGGTTCTGCTGAACTCACCGTCCAATCCCTCGGGCGCGGCCTACACGCGCGCCGAGTTGCGGGCGCTGGCCGACGTGCTCTTGCGCCACCCCCACGTCTGGATCCTGACCGACGACATGTACGAGCACTTAGTGTTCGGCGACTTCAAGTTCTGCACCATCGCCGAGGTAGAGCCTGCGCTCTACGATCGTACCTTGACCATGAACGGGGTCTCCAAGGCCTATGCGATGACCGGCTGGCGGATCGGCTATGCGGCGGGGCCCGAACCACTGATCAAGGCCATGGCCAAGGTGATGAGCCAGACGACCTCGAACCCCTCGTCCATCAGCCAATGGGCGGCGGTCGAGGCCCTGAACGGAACGCAAGCGTTCATCAAGCCCAACGCCAAACTGTTCGAGGGCCGTCGCGACCTAGTGGTCTCGATGCTGAACCAGGCGAACGGCATCCATTGCCCGAC
>JAYTWT010000380.1:0-4689 GCA_043743295.1 Alphaproteobacteria bacterium
GGTCTGGCCTGCCTCGACCGTGTCACCCACCTGGACGAAGGCGGGTGAGTCTGGGTTGGGCTTAAGGTAGACCGTGCCGACCATCGGCGACTTCACCGCGTCGCCATTGGCAGCAGGTGCAGCCGCCGGCGTCGTCGATGCCGTCGCTGCGGCGACAGGGGCGGCAACAGGGGCGGGCGCATAGTGGACCTGGGGCGCTGCACTCAGCGTTTTGGCGACCCGGATCTTCAGGTCGCCCTGTTCGACCTCGATCTCGCTCAGACCTGTCTCGGTTAGGATATCGGCCAGCTTGCGGATGAGGCGCGAATCGATCTGATCGGCGGGTGCCTTGGGATTGGTCGGCATGGATTGGCCCTTGTCTCTCGGCGTGGGTCTAGCGGGCCAGGCCCGCGGCGGCCTCGACGGCCAGTTCATAGCTTGCAGCCCCGAAGCCCGACACGACGCCGGTGGCCACGAGGGAGACATAGGTTTTGCGGCGGAACGATTCCCGCGCCGCCGGGTTCGATAGGTGACACTCCACGATCGGAATGCTGAGCATCTTCAACGCGTCAAGCACCGCGATAGAGGTGTGGCCGTAAGCTGCGGGATTCAAGACCAGGGCAGAAGCCTCATTTCGGGCCTCCTGGATCCAGTCAACCAGAACGCCTTCGTGGTTCGACTGTCGGAACACGACTGTGAACCCCAGGGATTTCGCCCGCGCCTCACAAAGGCCGCGCACGTCATCCAGGGTCTGATGTCCGTAGATTTCAGGCTCGCGGGTCCCCAGCAGATTGAGGTTAGGGCCGCTCAGCACATAGATCGGTTTCGGCATTCGGCTCCGCCGTCGATTCCGGCGTCTTGTAACGGGCGACGGCCAAGGCCACAAGCAACCCGACCGGAGCGTATGCAATTGCAACTGATCGTGAACGGAGAGACCCGCGATTTTCCAGGCCTCGTCAACGTGGCGGGGCTCGTGTCGGCATTGGGCCTGGACATCCGAAAGGTCGCCGTTGAGCGAAACCTGGAGATCGTGCCGCGGTCGGTCTATGGGCTGACGACGCTCAACGAAGGTGATCGGATCGAGATCGTGGCGTTTGTTGGAGGCGGCTGAAATGGACGGGTCTGTGCAGAGCGAGGACACCTGGACGGTCGCTGGCCGTACCTTTCGTTCACGTCTGATCGTCGGTACCGGCAAATATAAGGACTATGCTCAGAATGCTGCCGCCGCCGAAGCCGCGGGCGCAGAGATCGTCACGGTAGCGCTACGCCGGGTGAACCTGTCCGATCCGAGCCAGCCGATGCTGACCGACTTCGTGAAGCCGGACCGCTTCACGTTCCTTCCGAACACCGCAGGCTGTTTTACCGGCGAAGACGCGGTGCGCACGCTGCGTCTAGCGCGCGAGGCCGGCGGTTGGGAGCTGGTCAAGCTGGAGGTGCTGTCCAACACCAAACACTTGTTGCCGGACATGGAAGAGACGCTGCGGGCGCTGAAGCTACTGATCGCCGATGGCTTTTCGGTGATGGTCTATTGCTCGGACGATCCGGTCTATGCCCAGAAGCTGGAGGACGCGGGAGCGGCGGCGATCATGCCGGCGGCCGCGCCGATTGGCTCGGGTCGGGGCATCCAGAATGCGCTCAATCTCGGCCTGATTATCGAACAGACCAAGGTGCCGGTGCTGGTGGACGCGGGGGTCGGTACGGCGTCGGACGCGGTGCTGGCCATGGAACTGGGCTGCGACGCCGTGCTGATGAACACCGCCATCGCCGAGGCCAAGGACCCGATCCGCATGGCGGTGGCGATGAAGCATGCGGTGATCGCCGGGCGTGAAGCCTGGCTTGCTGGCCGCATGGGCAAGCGGATGTATGCGGACGCGTCGTCGCCGCTTTCGGGTTTGATCTGAGGGGGTTTTATCCACCCACAGCTGGTCATCCCGGTTTTGGCGACGCCAAAGACCAGGACCCCTGGCGATGAGGTTGGGCGTTGTGTGCGGCGGTAAGGCTCTGGGTAGGTTCCGAGCGTTGCCGCAGGGGGTCCGGGTCTTCCGCCTTTGGCGAAAACCGGGATGACACCCTTGGGTGTGAGTGGAAGGGTGATCGTGCCTCTACCGCGCCATATTCAGGACCTGGATCTGGGTGAATTCGTTGAGGCCTTCCTGGCCCAGTTCGCTGCCGAGGCCGGAGAATTTGGCACCACCGAAGGGTAGGTGGGGTTGCAGGTCGGCGTGTTTGTTGATCCAGACGGTGCCGCTCTCCATGCTGGCTGCCAGGTCCCAGGCCATCTCGGTGTCCTTTGCCCAGATGGAGCCGCCCAGGCCGTAGTCCGAGGCGTTGGCGCGGGCGATGGCTTCATCCGCGTCGGCATATTTGATGATCGGCAGGACGGGACCGAACTGTTCCTCGTCGACTAGTTTCGAGCCGTCGGTGATGTCGCGCACGATGGTGGGGCGGATGAAGTAGCCCTTGTCGCCCTGGCGGCCGCCACCGGCGATGATGGTGCCGTCCTTGCGACCTTCCTCAATGTAGCCCAGCACTTTGTCGAACTGGGCCTTGTTCTGCAGGGGACCGAACTGGGTGCCCTGTTCCAGGCCATCGCCCACCACGGCGGCGTCAGCCAGCTTGGCCAGCTCGGCGCACATGGCGTCATAGATGCTCTCGTGCACGTAGACCCGCTTGGCGGCGATGCAGACCTGGCCGGAGTTCTGGAAGGCGGCCGCGAAGATTTTGGGCGCAGTCAGTACCGGATCGACATCGGCGAGGACGATGGCGGCGTCGTTACCGCCCAGTTCAAGCGTGACGCGCTTCAGGGCGTCGGCGGCCCCGGCCATCACGCGCTTGCCGGTCTCAGTGGAGCCGGTGAAGCTGATCTTGCGGATATCGGGGTGCTTCGTGATCTCCGCGCCAAGGTCATTGGCATCGGCGATGACGTTGAGCACGCCCGGCGGGAGTAGATCTCTCACCAGTTCGGCGATCCGGAGGGTCGAGAGCGGCGTGGTCGCTGCCGGCTTCAGGACGATGGTGTTGCCGGCCAAGAGCGCCGCGGGCACCTTGAAGGCCATCAGGATCAGCGGGAAGTTCCAGGGCACGATGGCACCGATAACGCCCAGCGGCTTGCGGCGGATCTCAACGCGGCCCTTGTCGTCGTCCTGGACCACCTTGGCCGGCAGATCGAGGCTGGCGAAATAGCGGAAGAAGGCCGAGGCGCCGAACACTTCGCCCATGGCGGCTTCCAAAGGTTTGCCCTGTTCTTGGGTGAGCAGGCGCGCCAGCTCTGGGATATTGGCTTGGATAGCGTCGGCCATGGCGACCAGGGCCTTGCGCCGCTCATCGATGGGTGTGGCGGCCCAGGCGGGGAAGGCGGCTTTTGCGGCGGCAACCGCCTGATCCAGCTGGCGCTTGGAGGCGCGGGCGCAGGTCGCGACCGGCGTTTCTGTTGCCGGATTGATGACCTCCATAGTGGCATCGCCGTCGACCATCTGGCCGCCGATCAGGAGCTTGAAGTCGGGCATTAGAGGTCCTTTCGAGAGGAAACGGCGAGAGGTGTTCAGGCGGCGAGACGCAGCCGCTCTGGGTCGGCGGTGGATGAGATGCCCAGCGCCGCATACATATCTGTTCGGTCGGGTCCCGCCTTGGGCGGATAGAGATCGGCGTTGCGCGCCTTGCCCCGCGCCCAGACCCGAAGGATCTTGGCTAGGTTGGCCGGACGTTTCAGCCAAGCCTGCGGATGCTCGAGCATATGGAAGCCAAGCAGGAAGGCTCGAAGCAACTCAACGTCTTCACGGATGGCGATGGACAGGCCGTCCTCGAGGAAACCCTTTGCCAATCGAGCCTTGAGGTTTAGCGGTTTGGGGGGCCGCAGCGCGGCCTCCGCACGACGGATCGCGGATCGGTCGGCTTGGCGCATGACGTCGTAGTAGGGGCGAAGTTCACGCTCGATGGCTGTGCGGTAGAAGAGCAGACGCTGGGCTGGATCCGGGGAACTGGCCAGGGCGTCAGCCAGAAGGTGGGCGCTCACTGCGGCAAAGCTGCAGCCGCGACCGTAGAGCGGGTTGGTGCGGACAATGCTGTCGCCGACAGGGGCGAAACCCAAAACGAGTGGGCGATCCTGGGGCGCGAGCTCGCGCCACCGGCTTTGCAGTTGGCCCATGCCGAAGACTTTGCTGGCCGCGTCGGTGCGTTCCGGCTCGATCCAGGGCGCGACGCCGGGCAATAGGCGGCAGATGCCATCGAAAATATCCGGGTTGACGATGGCCTTGCGCATCTCCTCCTCGACCTCAGGCACACAGAGGGTGACGGAGAAGCAGCCGCTATCACCGGGGAAGACGCCGAACTTGAGGTAGCCCAGGTCGCCCGTCGCGGCGATTGAGCCGCGGGGCGGCTCCTCCCTGCCGGGCTTCAGGCGATAGTGGCGGGTGTAATAGATCACGCCGCAGGCCTCGGAACTCTCGGGCAGGGTGACGCCCGCGGCTGACAGGTGATCGGGGGCCGAGGATATCCGACCTCCGGCGTCAACCACGAGGTCTGCGGTCATTTCCGTGCCATCGGCCAGGCGCACACCGGTGACGACGGCGGGTGTGCCCGGGCTCACCAAGAGGTCCGTCACGAACGTTCCAGGACGCACGGTCACGCCGGGCAGCTGTTCGGCATAACGGCGCATGACCAGTTCCAGCGTCGTCCGGCGGCTGGTCAGGATGGCCAGGTCGCCATCGATGG
>JAYTWT010000381.1:0-11146 GCA_043743295.1 Alphaproteobacteria bacterium
CATAAGCGTTGGACTCGACTATGGTCTTTTGGGCATCGTCTTCTGGTACGGAATGTTCATTTCCGGTATCGTAGCGGCCTTGTTTCATGCCCTGTCAGACCGCTATGCGAGCCGACTGGAGGCACGGTTGCTCACACCTTTGGCCGTTTCACTCACCATGTTCCTGGTCATCAAATGGGTTCACGGGCAGGATGAAAACCATGCCATTTTCTTCTTGATGCTCGGAATGGTCTCGGCACTGGTCTATCGACTACGGAACGTGACGCCACCTGCGCCAGCGTCAAAATCTTCGGGTTAACGCGTCGATCCAAGAGCAAGGTCTATTCGACTTCTCTCGACGACATCATGCCGACCCATTTCTCGGCGATCATCGAGAGGCCTACCGTATTTGGCAGCATCAACAAGGCGGTCAGGGCGATTAGTAAGCGGGTCATTATTGCCGTGCTAAATGACAAGTGTGTTCATGGTGAGAGGTAGACGGTGTCCTTCACGACTCGATTGAGATCGCTCTGGCCGCAAAAGAAGAAAAAGACGGCCCGCGTTCGTCCGTCCGATCTCACATCCGCCTTGCCCGCGGCACCGATTGTTATGGCCGAACGTCGCCCCAGCAAACCATCGCTAGGCCTGCCTCGCTTCAACACGACTGCGGCCGATCACGTTGACCGTGAGCGCGTCGACCCGCGCGCCCGCGAACGCGTCCGGCTGCGCAGCACATTCACACCGGCACAGCCGGTTGCAGACCCACAGATGTTTGCCGGTCGTCGCAGCATTCTTGAGACCCTCATTCGCGCGGTGGAAGATCAGAGATCTCATGTCGTCGTCTACGGCGACCGTGGCGCAGGCAAAACCTCTCTTCTACGCATGCTGTCTAGGGCGGCCGAAGAAGCAAAATACATCGTCGTCTATTTCTCGTGCGGTGCCACGTCGGATTTCACCGAGACGTTCCGTGCCGTCGCCAGCGAGATACCCCTGCTCTACCACAGCTCAATCTCGCCGATCAGTTCCAACTCCGAGGTCGGCTCCACGCTCTTGGATCTGTTAGGACCCGGAAAACTCACGCCCAGGCTCTTCGGTGATGCCGCCGCAAAACTGGTCGGTACGCGGGTGATTGTCGTGCTCGATGAGTTTGACCGCGCAGAGTCTGCTGATTTCCGCCGCGATGTCGCGGAGTTGATTAAGACGTTGTCGGATGTTTCAGCCCGCGTCCAGCTGGTCATCGGCGGCGTCGCATCCGACCTCGTTGACCTCATGGAGCACATTCCGTCGATCCGCCGCAGCGTCGCCGCGCTGCGCGTTCCAATAATGGGCGATGACGAAGTCACTGCGCTTGTGGAAAATGGGTCGAAGATGAGCGGCGTACACTTCGACACTGATGCCGTGCGGCTCGTGGTCTCGGCCGCGCACGGATCGCCTTATCTCACAAGCCTTCTTTGCCACGTCTCCGGCATGCTGGCACTTGATGATGGGCGGATCCGCGTGGGCTCAAAGGACATCAGTCGCGCGCTAGATGACGTCATCGAGGATTTTCGGCGGCGCATTCCACAAAAACTGGCCGTTCAATTGGATCAGACTGTGCAAGGTATCCGAACCGCGCGGCCAAGCACGACAAGTGATGTCGATTCGAGCGCTACTGGGCAAAGCAGTCACGCCAGCATTTCGGCGCGCGTGCTCGAGACCTTGGAGAAGAAGGGCGCTCTCGCGGGCGTGAAACCCGCCGCGTATGCTCTGATGATCGACAGTGTGACGCCCTATCTGCAACTCAAGGGTGCCCGGGAGCAAATTCTTGGGCCAGAGGGTCTCTCGGAGCCGCTCGGGATAGCTACGACAGCCCAGAGCGCCTAAGGTTGGAGCTTGCTGGCTCAATAGCCCGCCTATTCCGGCGGCGGTTCGTCGACTTCCTGTTCATCGAGAATAGTGATGGCCCGGTCATCCGGGTTCTTTAGCCACGCGTTCCAGACGTAAACCATGAACACGACGATCAAGATGCCGAGGATCGGCAAAGCAAGAGCATCCATTGATGTTTCCTCGCGATAGCGCTTCTGGAGCAGGCCGGAACAGACGCCTTGATGACGCCACGCGAAGATATTGGCAACGGTCCGGGTGGATTACCTACCTGAGAAGCCCTTGCTCAACCGCATCTCCAGTTATCCCAGTTCGGGACTGCTATTCTCCACAGAACCGACCCGCACGCTCCTGACATTGGTGCGCATTGGCACGAATACTGCGCCTCGCTACCTAGGCACCGATACACCGGCGCTACCGACGCAGGCGTTCGGCTACATCCAGGCTAAGACCGATACCAACGGATAGTGGTCGGAACCAAGTCGGGGACCCCGCTTGACCGAAACGGTGCGCCAGCTTGACCCAGCGTAGATGTGATCGATGGACAGGAATGGCGTTGGAAAGGACGGGCCGCGCAGAATCGGCAATCGTGCCGGCCAGGTGAGGTTCAGGCGATCGCGGCGTTCAAGACCGAATGCCGCATCAGCCACGCGCTGACGAAACGACCACTGCGTTGAGTTAAAGTCCCCAGCAAGGATCGTGCGCGAGCGGTCCATGGTGTTCAGCAAGGCGGTTATCTTCTGCGCGTCGGCCCAGGCCGAACGGGCAGGAATTGGCCACCCGCAATGAAGACCGATGACCGTGTAGGG
Source organism: Alphaproteobacteria bacterium (assembly GCA_043743295.1). GTDB lineage: Bacteria > Pseudomonadota > Alphaproteobacteria > Caulobacterales > Caulobacteraceae > Phenylobacterium. The sequence continues at coordinate 2,652 of JAYTWT010000381.1, forward strand.
TGATCCATCCGGGGCCCGGAGCACAACCCAACTCAGCGCGGTGGAGCCGCCCGCCAGAAATCTTGTGTCCCACGCTACACGCGCGTCGAGGGGCTTATCTCGGGTCCCGATGAACGCGCCGCTGCCCTCGAATATATGCAGTGCGGTTTTGGCCCTGATCGCCTCCGCCAGTGGCTTTGACCCTTCGAGCAGCACCAGAATGTCTGGATCCTCCACAACCACCCACTGGGCGATACGTCGGTAATCCCGGTTCCTTCCGGACGCGTTAAATTCGATGATCTTCAGCGTCTGGCTGGGATCGGCCGCCGCATACCGCTCGGGAAGCCGCTTGAGATCGACGGCCATCAAGGCGCAGGAAGAGATGACGGCGACAAGGGCAATGCCAACGAAGGTCCAGCGCTGCCAGCGGGCCATGACCAACAGTGCCGCGACGAGACTGATCACGCCGCCCGCCAGCCACAGGGGCGCAAAATGGGTCAGAAGGTCCAGTCGATCGTTCCAGCGCCCACCCTGGGCGGCCACAGCCGCAGCGCAGCTGGCGAGCGCAAGGCCGGCGATGGCAAATTGGAGAAAGGCGCCGACAGCCACGCCAAGGGCGCGCAGGACGGCGGAGGTCGTCATCAGCGATCGATGCCGTATCGGTAAACAGCTCTCAGGCCGAAATCACCTAGTCCAGGGTTCTGCTTCCCGGCCAATTGGGCGTGGCTCAGGTGAATCCAAGAGACCTCAACTGAAAATCGGTCTGTGGCCTTCCAGCCGAGCGACCACTCCGGCTCGAACAGCACCCTTGAGCCGAGGTCAAGTTTGGTCTGCCAATCGCGAAGTCGACGCTGCTGCTCGGCCAGGGACAGTCCGGGGTCATCAGGAGAGGGCAAATTGACCTTGCCCGTATGTATGGCCGCACCAATTCCGGGTTGAAAATAGAACCGGTCGCTGGCGAAGTTGAACCGCCAGGACAACCCTGCGGCCGCATAGTTGGTGCCGCCTCGCGTATTGACCCCGGCGATCAGATGAACGCGGGGTTTGAAGATAAAGGATAGCTCATCCAGCGACGCGGTTCGGACGCCGGCAACGATCTGCGGCCCCTTCTCGAACCCGCCGAAGGAAATCCGATCCGAGATGTCGTGCTGGTAGACGCCGAAAAGAGCTTCGCCGGCCAACACGGGCCCGCCGAAAAAGGCGACAATGCCCGCCGCTGCAATGGGAAGAAACCGTTGCATTTTTCCGCTCCTCAATGCGGCACCAAAGTGAGGTTAACACCTTGCCAATTCATTGAGCGGAACGGCCATACAACGGAATTTTATCGATGCGACAGCACTGTTAGGCCACCGCCGGAACGCTACTCATCGCCACCGTCAGCCTGCCGGAAGGGCGATGCACCGAGCCCACGCTGTCTGCGCGTCGACCTAGCTGGCCTATCGCGGTGTCCTAACGTCGCGCCCTTCATCCGGGCGGCTGTCGGACACCCCCAAGGGCCGTTAACCTCGACCGTCCTCACGCATTCGGAGACGCTCCAGATAGACATCGCTGAACCAGATTTCGGCCGTCAGCAACGTCCATAGGGACTCGTTTGCATCAATCCGACCGTCGCAGTGCGCATCAATCAGAGCCTTAACCGCGACGGGGTTGCCGTAGCGCGCCACAAGGCCGTCGGCACCTGTCAGCCGATCGTAGAGCATGTCCCGCATGGGCCCCCGGAACCACTGCGCCAACGGCACACGGAAACCCCACTTTCGCCGAGCAATGATGTGCGCCGGGAGCATATCGTGCGCCCATTGGCGTACGATCCATTTCCCGACCCCGCGCCTCACCTTCAAGTCGTCTGGGAGACTCATGCCGAAAGCCACCAACGCCTTGTCCAGGAACGGGGGCCGGACCTCGAGTCCCTCTGCCATAGTCATACGATCCCCACGCTCCAGCATGTTGTCTGGGAGCCAGGTGGAATAGTCGGTCGCCTGCATCCGGAACAGCGCGGTCTCGGATGGAAACTCAGCCAAGGCAGCGGCTTGGGTTTGGGTCGTCTTGGTAAATTCGGCGTCGGTCCACCCCAGGCCCGGCATCAAGACGCGCAGGTCTTCGCGGTCAAAGTAGCTGAACCATTGCACGAGGCGGTCGATCTCGTGGCGTCCTGCCAGGGCGCGAAACGCGACCCGGGCGCGGCGCGCATCGCCCCCGAGCAACCCGAGCAATTTGGCTGACCTTTCAGGCCCTACGAGCGCGAGGGCTTTGCGCAAGGGCCAGGGTGCATCGGCGTAAGCATGCTTTGGATAGCCCGCGAAGACTTCATCTGCGCCCTCGCCGGAGAGAACCACCTTCACGCTCTGGCGTGCCACGCGGCTCATCTCGGCAATTGCGACATCGGCGGGTTGGCTGACCGGGGCGTCTCGACACCAACTCAACTCGCTAAGTCGCGCTATATAGCTCTCGGGCCCGACCGTGATCGATTGGTGGACCGTCTCAAATTCTGCGGCGACCTGTGCTGCAAAGGGCAGTTCGGTGTAAGGATCGCCCTCAAAGCCGACCGAGTAGGTGCGGATCTCCTGCTTGTCGGATCTTATGCTGCGCATAGCGGCCACAATCAGGCTGCTATCCAGTCCGCCCGACAGAAAAGCACCCACGGGAACGTCGGCGATCAGCCGCTCGCGGACCGACTCCATGAAGATGTCCCGGCCCCGCTCGACCAACCTGCGCGTGCTCGCGCCTGCATTTCGAGCCCGGGCTTTGTCGACTTCGGCCTTGAGCGCGTGGTGGCGACCAATCTTGAGCCCCGTACGGCTGAATTCGAGATAACACCCAGGTGCGAGTTGTTGGATGCCGCGACACAGACGCGTTCCAGAGTAGACGGCTCTGAACCGCAGGGCTTCGCGCAGGGCGTCCTCATTGAGATTGGCATCCACCTCGGGGTGCGCAAACAGCGCCTTTTGTTCACTACCGAAAACGATCAGGCCAGGTCTGGGCGACGAATAGAAGAGCGGTTTCTCGCCTACCGGATCGCGCGCCAGCAGCAGGCGCTCATTCTGACGATCCCAGGCACCCACCGCGAACATGGCGTCAAACCGGGGTAAGGCATCGGCCCACTCCCGCCCAAGCCACCGCAGCATCACTTCGGTGTCGCCCAGCGTACGGAGAGTCTCGCCCTCCGCTATAAGATCCGCGCGCAGCTCTTGGTAGTTGTAGGTTTCGCCGTTGTAGACGATCAGCAGATTGCTGTCGTCGAACCCCATCGGCTGAGGACTGCCTTCGACGTCGATCACACTGAGGCGGGTGTGGGCCAAGCCACAAGGCCCTTCGATGCGAACCCCTTGAGCGTCAGGTCCGCGGCGGGCCAATGCCGCCGTCATCGCGACCAGGATTCGCCGATCCGGCGCGCCCGATGCAAAATCGACATATCCGGCAATTCCGCACATCAGCAGGTTCCCGGTCGGCACATTGCGGTCATGTTCAGCTGTCGACACAAAGAGAGAAACGATGAGTGAGTGGTGCAAGTCGGGTGCCAGCCGGCTCTGGTCTGGATTGATCGCCACGGAGCATCATTTGTCTCCAGGCGCGGTATGAGCCGGGGGCAAGAAACGTGAATGACGCCCATCGACCGCCAACCGCCAACCGCCAACCGCCAACCGCCAACCGCCAACCGCTTCCTGCCGCAGAACCCGGTTATCGCCAAGCTTAAATGCGCCCCGTTTCCAGGCTTCTGTTCCACGCAAAGCCGCATTCTACGAAGGACGATCGTCTACGGACGATGCTGAGCGTGAAGAGATGTCGCGCTCCCAAACGTAGCGCTCCATCGATTGAAACTTCAGGTTGGCTCGGAACCGCGAGACGATGTTGACATAGAGATAGGGAATAGCCGCAAGGTATAAACTCGGACGACGTAGTACCTCAAACAGTGCCTGAGAATACTTCTTTGCTTTCACATCGCGAGCGCAGAGTTCCGGATAGCGCTGCCCAAGCTGTAGTTCGCCGAGCCTGCTGCGTGTCTTGATCTTGATCAGGTCCGACAGAGCGAGCGGTGCTCGAACCTCGCTGAGTGCGCCCGCGACCAATTTGCGTTCATGCAGTAGGAAATGAAGCCTTACGAACCCATCGTCGGCGATGATGTCTGGGAACTGTTCAAAGCGCCGCCTTCCAGCCTCGCTGAGAGCGTAGACGCCGGCGGCGATCATTCCGTCCTGGATGTAGGGTAGCGACATCCAAAATCGATAGTAGGCGCGAACGCTCCAGCTTGCCTTTGAGCCGAAGACATTGATCGGCTCCGGAGAGCAGGCCAACACCTTGTCGTCGCGCAGGACTGCCGCGAGCTTTCGTATCGAGGCCAGGTCGATGACCACATCGGCATCAACGTAGATCCGGGGGAAGCCCTGAGCGGCCTCATCACCAAGGTTGAGGGCGTTGGTTTTGGACGGGACCTCCGTCTCCAGCACGCGCACCGGCGCGCCAAACCGCCGTGCAACCTCTGCGGTGTCATCGGAACACCCGTTGCAGACCACCAGAATTTCGAGTTCGCCACCAGCGCAGCCTGCCGTCAGCGCAGACAGGCAGCGCCCGATCACGGCAGCCTCGTTGTAGGCCGGGATAATGACGGTGATCAGGGGACCTATTCCTTCGCGACTCTTCAGCCTATGCGTATATCAAATGACATATTCCATCGGTTCCTAAGGCAACCTTGACGCTCACGGTGAAGACGCTTTGTTCGCGACTTGAGCGATCAACAATCGTTGGGTGCCCATCGCGCGGCCTTCTAGTCGGCGATCCAGGACGGCTTGCCACGTTCATTGCGCAACCCCGCCCACCATCCCGCCAGACCGTATCCCAATTGTCGCCAAGCGGCCCTGCGACCAAACCGCAGAAACAGCAACAGGAATGCCGCAGTTGCGGCAACGGGCATTCTAGCGGGAAACAGGTCACGCGTGAGCAACATCTTGTTCCGCTCGTCCAGGTAGACCGGCATTTGAGCGCGTTTGGTGATGTCCGTCACGGATCCGGTGCTAGATCCCTGATGGTGCAACACGCAGGCGTCGACCGCGATCCCGAGTTTCAGTCCTGCCGCAACGCCCCTTAAGCACCACTCCACCTCCTCAGCGTAGAGGAAATACTCCTCTCGCATCGGTCCGACCCGCTCCAGGAATCGACGACTGACGAGCATGGATGCACCGCTGGCGTAGTTCACCTGTTTCTCCAGATGCGCCACAGGTGCCGATGACCCGATTGTTGCCCCGTGATCCAACGAGACGGCACGCGCGAGCCAGGGGTTCCATCGACCACCCCGAGATTCCACCAAGCCGTTCGCGTAGTGAACCGTACTCGCAACAACGTCGCAGTCGCCACGAGCCAGACGTACGGCGAGGCGTTCCAGCGCATTGGCGTCCGGCACCGTATCGGGGTTCAAGATCCACCACGCGTCGGCTTGGCCCGTCGCGTGCATGCAGATATTGATGCCTCCGGCGTACCCTGGATTTTCGTCAGCTTGCAGGATCTTTACGGGCTGACCCGAAAGAATCGTACTGCTTATCCCGCTTTGAAGAAGAGCGTACGCTGCGTTTCCGCCGTTCTCGCAGATCACAATTTCAAAGTTGACGTGGGTTGAGGTGCCAAGCGCTTCAAGGCATCGGCAAATGTCCGAGAAGTTCCGGAAGCCGACTATGCATATAGCAATGCGCAAGGCCAACCGTCCTTCTCATCTAGGAGTAGCGGCCTCACAAGTTAGGCGCATTTCTTGTTCGTTAAGCGGCAAGCCTTAACGTCCCATGGACGCAGCCGTGCAAGCCCTCGCCGCAGCACCTCCTTTGGACCATGCTCTTTCGGACGAAATGATGCGTATTCTCTATAGTTTTCCGCACGCCATTGGCGCTCCGGGCATCGGCACGACGGCGATCCACCAAGTCCTGGGACTGATTGCGCGGGGGCACGATGTGACCGTGATCGCCGCCAGTGTTCACAAGAACGCCCCGGCTTTGGCGGCCAACGTTGTGAAAACCATGGTCATAGGCGGCGCGCGCGTCCCCCATCGCGTGCTTGGTATGGACCGCACTATGGCGTACCACGATGCCCGCACTGCAGCGCATCTTCGAGGCAATCCAGCGGCCTATGATGTCGTGCACTGTTGGCCGGGCGCCGCGCTCGCCACCGCCGGGGTCGCGTCAGATCTGGGCGTGGCAATGGTGCGTGAAGTTCCCAACACCCATACGGCAAACGCTTATGAAGTTGTCGCGAAGCTCTGCGCCGATCTTGATATCCAGTTGCCTCCCCGGCACTCGCATCTGCTCAACGAAAAGCGCCTGCTTCGTGAAGAGGCGGAATACTCTGCAGCGTTGCGCCTGCTTGTACCGTCCGAGCACGTGAAAGCGACATTCCTGGCTCGTGGCTATCCGCCGGAAAAACTGTTGCGCCACCAGTACGGCTTCGATGCCGCCGAGTTTACGCCGAGTTCCGAGCCCCGCTCTGGCCCATTTCAAGCGACATTCATGGGTGCAGTTGAGCCTCGCAAAGGCGTCCACGTCGCCCTGGAAGCTTGGCGCCGCTCCGGAGTGCCTGCCGATGCCCAGTTGTCGATATATGGCCGCATCGTACCTGGTTACGGCCATGTCCTAGGGCAATACGCCGACCTAACCAATGTCACGTTCCGCGGTTTTACAGACGACACAGCAGAGGTCATGCGCTCCGCCGATGTCCTGCTGTTACCCTCGTTCGAAGAAGGCAGCGCCCTCGTAACCTATGAAGCCCAAGGATGTGGCGTTGTGCCTTTGGTCTCGGACGCCGCCGGTGCCGAATGTCGGAATGAGGTCACCGCGCTCATTCATACCGCAGGCGATGTCGATGCGCTCGCCCGCCAAATCCACGCGCTAGCAAGCAATCCGGACCTGTTGAAGAAAATGCGTGCGGCCGTACTGGCCAACCGTGACGCCCTAACCTGGGCTGCTGCGGCGAAGCGACTTGAAGCGTGCTACGCCTCCGCGCTGCAGGCGGTGAAGCCGATTCAATCCGCTCGGTCTGCCGCCAACGCCCAGGGTGACGAGCGCCTATCGGCTGCGCAGAAAAATGGAAAAAGCACACGTCCGAACGGGCTGGCGCGCGACGTCGTCTTCACATTCTGGCACGAAACCTGGGCTGATGCCGTCAAGCGGGAAATCTATTCCCCTGATCGCCTAGTCCAGACTCTTCTTTCTCACGACCGCGTAAATCGGCTCCTTGTGGCCAACCCCTATCGCAGCGCCCCACGGGCCGCAGTACGCCGTGTCATGCAGAGTGGCTCGGCACTGTTTCCGACGCGGGATGCAGCCGCGTTGACGACCCCTCTCCGTCTGCAAAGAATCGACGGTATTGGAGAGCAGGCGCTGCGCAAAACCTATCAGGCCTATGACCGGCACTTGCAGGCGCGAGCTCAGCGGCTTGGTCTGGAAAGACCCGCGATGATCACGACAAACCCGTTCTACGCCGCCTTCGGACTACTCGACTGGGCCGGTCCCGTAACCTACTACGCCTGGGATGATTGGGCGGCACTGCCTGCGCTGAAGCGATGGTGGCCCGATTTCGACCTAGCATACCGCATCATGGGCGAGCGCGGGACACGCGTGTGCGCCGTCTCGGCCACGTTGATCGACAGGATCGCGCCAACTGGACCCCATGCGGTCGTGCCAAATGGGATCTCACCTCCTGAATGGCAACCGCCCTGGAAAGTCCCAGCGTGGCTGTCTTCTGTTCCATCCCCTCGCATTCTCTATGTCGGCGCGATCCACGAGCGTTTGGACATCGAAGCTGTTCGGGAGATTTCCGCCGGATTCCCAACGGCGTCGATTCTGGTGGTTGGTCCAAAGGCCAATATGGATGTCGTCGCCCAACTGAGCCTACTTCCCAACGTCCAGGTTCATGAGCCGCTGCCGCATTCGGAAATCATCGGCCTTACGCATAGCGCTGATGTCTGCATCATGCCGCATCACAGCAACGCGCTCACGGAATCCATGAGTCCGCTTAAGGTCTATGAGTACTGCGCGGCCGGTCGCCCGTCCGTGGTGACCGCGCTCTCGCCCGTTCGAAACGTGCACAAATCCGTCATACTGGTGCCGCCTGGCGGGTCGTTCGTCGAGCCCATCCACAAGGCGCTCAAGGCGGGGTCGATGCCGGAAAACGAACGCCAAGCGTTCCTGCAGCGCAACTCATGGGAAGGCCGCCACGAGATCATACTCGAGCTCGCGCTGTCGTAGCGGGAAATCTCTGCCTCTATCGCGCCACGCAAAAAGAAAGCCGCCGTCCCGGTAAGGGACGGCAGCCTTCTGAAGACAAACTCAGGTCGGTCGGTCTAGGCAGTGACCGCCGCGCGGCGACGGCTGCGGAGCATGGCACCGGCACCACCGAAGCCCATGATCATCAGGGCCCAGGTGCCGGGTTCCGGAATAGCCGCGAGCGAAATCGTCGACTCCGATGAACCAAAGCCAGTCGCCGTAACGGTGTATCGCTCTGTGACGGAATAGGTCGCATCAGGCGTTGCCGGCTGAAAGTGG
>JAYTWT010000382.1:0-9840 GCA_043743295.1 Alphaproteobacteria bacterium
CCGGATCAATACCGGCAAGCGCGTTGCGTCTGCCAAGGACAACGGGGCCATCTTCGCCATCGCGCAAAACCAGCGTGCGACGTCCAACTCTCTGAATGCCGTTCGTGAATCGTTGCAACGCGGTCAATCGACTGTGGACGTGGCGCTTTCAGCGGGTGAGACCATTTCCGACCTACTCTTGCAGGTGAAGGAAAAGGCTCTGTCCGCCGCTGACGCGGGTCTGGACAGCAATAGCCGCACCGCGCTGAACGATGAGTTCAAGTCGCTACTCGGTCAGATCACCAAGGCCGTGGCCAACGCCGACTTCAACGGCGGCAACCTGATCAAGCAAGCTGGCACGACCATCAAGGCACTGGCCAACACCGATGCCACCTCGGTCATCACGGTTGCGGCACAGACCCTGACCCTGACAGCTCTGGCCATCGCCACCAGCTCGATCAGTACCAAGACCTTGGCCTCGACGGCCATCGGCCTTGTCAACGCCGCGATCATCTCGGTTTCGAGCAAGCTGTCCAAGCTCGGTACGGGCGCGAAGGCGCTGGGATCACACCAGAACTTCGTGAACAAGCTTCAGGATACGATCGACGCTGGTATCGGTAACCTGGTCGACGCCGACCTGGCCAAGGAAAGCGCCAAGCTCCAGGCGTTGCAGACGAAGCAACAGCTTGGCATCCAGGCGCTCTCGATCGCCAACCAATCGTCCTCCATCCTGCTCGGCCTCTTCCGTTAAGGGCCGTACTGCCAAGGGCCGGTTACGGCTCTAGGTTGTGTCTCAATGCGGCGGCGGGCAGGGATATCCTTGTCCGCCGTTCGCCTTAGCCAGGAGCGTCGAACCCGCGTTCGACGAAAGGCGAAATGGAAACCAAGATCGCGGCCGTCGCACCAGCGTCAGCGCCCGGTCCCAGTGTGGCTTCGGCCGTCGACGTACGCGCCCCTGTGGCGAGTGCACCCAAGGCGGCCCCTACACAGGACCTGGTCGATCTGCGGCTCATTATCGAAGAAGACCAAGCGTCCGGATCGTACGTCTACAAGACGGTCAATCGGGTGACGGGTGAAGTCCTTCAGCAGTTGCCTCGGGCTGACGTCCTGAAACTGCACCAGGGTCAAGGTTACGCCTCCGGATCTGTGATCCGCACCAAGGCGTAAATTCTACGCGGACCGGCTAGCCCGGAACGTGCTCGAAACGGAAATGACGCCCCGGGACCCTCCGGCGGCGACGCTTGTCGTTTGGGCGTTAACGATCTGCTCACCACGTTTTCCTACTGTGCGGACACGGAACGGTTGCGAGTCGCGTCCGGGGCCGGATCGCTAGGAGGGCGTGATGACGATCAGCGTACATACGAACAAGTCCGCGCTGACGGCGCTTCAGAACCTAAACAAGACCAACGACCAGCTGGCCGAGACGCAGAACCGGGTCAATACTGGCCTGCGGATTAGCAACGCCAAGGACAACGCCGCCATCTGGGCAATCGCTCAGGGGCAACGCGCGGATATCGGCGCTTTGGGTGCGGTCAAGATTAGCCTCCAGCGCGCGACATCGATCGCCGAAGTCTCCCTGACAGCAGGCGACACCATCTCCGATTTGCTCGTGCAGCTGAAGGAAAAGGTCGTCTCGGCGATGGACACGTCGCTCGACGTCAACTCGCGCACCGCGCTGGATTCAGACTTCAAGGCGCTGCTTCGTCAGATAACCCAGGTGGTGGACAATTCGACGTTCGATGGTGCCAATCTGTTCAAAGGCAATGGTGGAAACATCCAGTTCCTTTCGAACGCAGAGGCGACGTCTCGGTTGACCTTATCGACGCGGACGCTGGCGCTTGGCGGCTCCAACATCACCATTCCGGCAGCTGCAGGGATCACGACGGTCACAATCGCGACTACCATCCTGGCGCGCCTCGACGCCTCGATCAGCAATGTGAACCAAGCCCTGGGCAATCTGGGCTCTCAGGCCAAGCAAATCGATGCCCACTTGTCGTTTGTATCGAAACTTACGGACGTTCTTGAAGCGGGCGTCGGCAACCTCGTGGACGCCGATCTCGCCAAGGAAAGCGCCCGGCTGCAAGCGTTGCAGGTTCAGCAACAGTTGGGAGCTCAGGCGTTGTCGATCGCCAACTCGGCACCGCAGATCATCCTGCAGCTGTTCCGCGGCGGCTAATTTCTCCCGCTTAACCGCCGGTAAGGGTTGAATCGCTAAGCTCAAGAGGTGGGACATGCGCCCGCAAGAGCAGGTCCATGGTCAACGCGATCGATAACAGTGTGCTGCTGAACTACTACCAGAGCCGTGGTGGCGCGCCGGCGGCTGCCCCGCAGGCGGGGCCGGCCAAGCGGGTCGCGCCAACGGCACCCTGGAACAGTCGCACAGGAACCGCCGACACGTCCGCTGCAACCAAGGCGGCTCTCGGGGGGCAGGCCTTTGTCAACGAAGGCGGGGCCAAGCTCGATCTCACCGGCGCCAGTACTGACTACCGCAAGCTCTTCGCGCTCTACCAGGGGCTTGGCAGTCTTCTGGGTATCGCCGATCAATCCACCACTCGTGGAATAAGTTCCGCCGAGAAGGCACGGATTTCGCAAGCATTTTCACGCGGTATCGATGAAGTCTCCAAATACGTCGATGACGTATCACTCGACAAGTTGCGCTTGGTGCAGGGTGAGGCCGCCAGCCAGGTCAAGGCCAAGCTGGGCGTGCCGCGCTCAAAAACCGAGTACCAGACCCCACCGCTCGTTAGCGGCTCCAGCACGACCGAAGTTCCGGGTTTCCTCGGTGCCGTTCAGTTTAGCATCGATGTCAAACGCTCGGGCGGCACGACCAGCGTTGCAATCGATCTGGCGGGGCTGGGCGCGCAGACGCGCACCGTCGGCAACGTAGTCAACTACATCAACCAGCAGCTCACGGCGGCGGGTGTTGATGCCAGGTTCGCGTCCGTCCGCATTGCCGGCTCACCCAAAACCACCACGGTCAACGGCAAGACCGTGACAATTGGGACTAACCCCGATCAGTTCGCACTCAAGATCAAGGTCTCGACGGGCGAGACGGTCTCCTTTTCCGCGCCAGCGACGGCGGGCGCGGTCTATGTCGCCCAGGATGCCGGAAATCCGGACCCGGACGGCAAAGTCGCCACTGCGGACGGCGTCGAACGCAGTCAGTTCTTGAAGTTCCAAACCGACACCACAGACGTTCCAGCGCCCCTACAACAGCCTGGGGAAGCCCAGTGGGTCGAAGGTCGGGTCTTCGCCCAGACCTTGGGGCCTGAAGTCAAAACCGTTCGGGCGACCAAGGTCGGTTCTGACGGGTCCGTCTACCTGTTGGCTGATGTCACCAAGCCCGTGGCGGGACAGACGCTCAAGGGCGAGCAGGACGTCGCCCTCCTCAAATATGATTCCGCAGGCAAGCTGATCTTCGCGCGCACGCTGGGCGCTTCCGATACCGCGTCGGGCCTTGGGCTGGCCCTTTCCAGCGACGGCAAGATCGCGGTGGCAGGGTCGGTGACCGGCGGCTTGAACGGTGCTGTTGAGGGGGCCTTGAATTCCTCCGGCGCGTTCGCGGGCCAGAGCGACAGTTTCGTCACGGTTTTTGACGGCGAGGGCCAGGAAGTGTGGACGCAGCGCCGTGGCGCGCGTCAGGGCGACGAGGCCAGCAGTGTCGCGTTTGGCGCAGACGGCACCGTATATGTCGCCGGCCGTACTCAATCGGCCCTCCCTGGTGCCGCTGCGATCGGGGGCTCAGACAGCTATCTCGAAGCCTTCAAGGCGGATGTGACCGGTAAGGTCCAAACGTTGTTCACCAACATCTTCGGAACCTCCGGCACGGACAAACCCGCCGGCCTCGTCGTCGACGGCACGTCGGTCGTGACCGCCAGCGTGGAAGACGGGCGCGCGATTCTGCGTCGCTATGATGTTTCGGGCGCGAGCCCGGTCCTGTCCTCGACGCGCGACTTGGGTGATCTCCAAGGCGGCCAGATCACCGGGCTGGCGCTCGACGGGACGGACGTGGTGATCGCGGGGTCCACGGGTAATCCGGCTTTGGCGGCGGGCACGGTGACCCGCGCACATGCCGGGGGTGTCGACGCCTTTGCGGCACGAATCTCGGCGAACCTTGGGGCAGGGGGCGCAATCGCCTACTACGGCGGTGCCGGCGATGACCGCGCGACAGCGCTTGCAATCGGTGCGGCGGGCGAAGTCTGGCTGGGCGGCTCTGCAGGGAGCGACCTTCCGAGTTACACAGACAAGGTTGGCGTCAAAGACGGATTTCTAACCCGCCTGGATGTCGGCGCGGGGACCGTCGAGTGGTCACGCAGGTTTACCGGTAAGGACGGCCGCGCGGCTCCCACCAGTATTGCCGTCGATTCGGCCGGCGCCAGCGTCTTGGATCGCCTGGGCCTGCCTCAGGGCGAGCTTGACCTGAGCGACTCGCCGCGGCTGACCGCCGTCTCCAGCCTGCGCGCCGGCGACCAGTTCGTGGTCAAGACCAGCATCGGCACGGCCAAGACCATCACCATCGCCGGCGACGAGACCCTCGATACCCTCGCCCAGAAGATCCGCCGGGCCAGCAGCTTCCAGACCAAGGTGACCATCAGCACGGCCAACGGCCAGCGCAACCTGCGCATCGAGCCGCTATCCGACCGCCAGATCGTCGAATTCTCCGTCGGCAAGGATCAGAAAGACGCGCTGGAGACCCTGGGCATACCCGAAGGCGTTGTGCGAAAAACCCGTGTGGTAGACGGCAAAATCCTACCCGCCGACGGCAAGGCGAATCTCTATGGCCTTGGTCTGGCGGGTAACCTGAACCTCGACAATGACCTCGAGCTTCGCCATGCCAAGGCTGAGATCGGCGCGGCGATGGGGATCGTGCGCAAGGTCTACAAAGACCTTGTGGAGGCCGCGACCCCGAAGTCTGCGGTGAGTGCCGCGCGCGCGGCGACGGGTCCGGTTCCGGCCTACCTCACCAGTCAGATCGCCAATTATCAGGCTGCGCTCAACCGCCTCGGCGGATAGGCCGTCGAGCACTCCCATGACGCCACGTCTTGAAAGCGCCTTCGTGGACGCGTAGCGATCCTTCATGGAGATGCCGCCCTCCGATCCTGTCCCGAAACCGCGCCGAGGCGCGCCGCTGATCCTGATCGGCGGCGTTGGGGCGTTGCTGGCTGGTGGCTTGATTGCGGTTGTCTTGGTTTCTGGAGACCGCAGCCAGTCTGCTCCACCGCCGGCGTCCGAAAGTGGCCTTATCGTCGATTCCAACGCTACGGAGGAGGGCCGCTTGGATCCCGGCAAGCCCCTGCGCTGCTTCGTGCAGGGGCAGTACGTGGGAGAGATCAGTCTGACCGATTGCGCCCGCCGCAATGGCGTGGCGACCGACGCGCTGGACGTCGGCATCGACGACAGTGGTGCCCTAGCGGCGGCGGCCCTGGCCGGCCAGGCCTTGATCCCGCTCCCGCCGGAGGCGCTTGGCCCCAAGGCCTCGGATATCGATCAGGCCACCGACCACAACGTGTCGATGACTGACGGTATGTGCTGGCGCCACACCGCCGGGCGCTGGCGCAAGGTTGGCGAGGATATGGACCTCGACGCGTGTGTTCAGACGCTGTTCGCCGGTCAGTGCGAAGTGCAGGGCGACGCCAGCTACGGACGCTGGGGCAGTGAGACGCTGCGCCGCGTCACGGGTCGGATCGAAGTTTCTGACGACAACCGCACGTTCCGCGCCCTGGCCATCCAGGCGGCGGACTGCAGCATTCCGTCCCGATGATCGTCACCCTTCGAGAGTTTCCATGACCCTGCCCGCCGTGAAGATGCTCATCCCGCTCGGCTTAGCCGCCTTGGCCATCGCTGGGTGCGCGCAGAAAACCACGCCGCTCGGCGATGCTGGCGTCTGTTATCATGTCACGCCCCAGAAAGACGGCTCGCTGAAGTACAACCGCCTAGTCAATGCTCCCAATCTGGAAGTCTGCGCTGCCAATCTCGAGGCAATGCGCATCAAATTCCTGCGCCTGGGGGGCAATCAGTTGGAGATATATGGGGCCTACCAGTCGAATTTTCTGTTCTTGGTTCGGGAAGGGGTGATGACCTCGACCTCGCTGGAGGGGCCACGCTACGTCGCTTTGGTGCGTACCGGAGACGGTCGATTGGCAGTTCCCGGAGCTATGCCGAGCCAATAGCTGTGGGCAGTCTGGAACAAAAATAGAACACTGACTTGTCGTGATCAAAAGGGCGCGCTACGCTCGACCGCGGGCAGGGGCCCGACCCATCTACGGACACGGCAGGAAACAGCGACATGGCGGGCAGCGTCAATAAGGTCATTTTGGTAGGAAATCTGGGGGCTGACCCTGAGATCCGCGCCCTAGGTTCCGGCGACCGGGTCGCCAATCTCCGCATTGCCACCTCCGAGACTTGGCGCGACCGCACCTCTGGCGAACGCAAGGAAAAGACCGAGTGGCACCGCGTGGTGATCTTCAACGAGAACCTTGTGAAGGTCGCTGAAAACTATCTACGCAAAGGAGCCAAGGTCTATATTGAGGGCGCGATCCAGACCCGGAAATGGGCTGACCAATCCGGCGTCGAGAAGTTCTCTACCGAGATCGTTCTGCAGAAATTCCGTGGCGAACTCACGATGCTGGACGGCCGCAATGAGAACGCCGAACAGGGCGGCGGCTATTCGGGTAGCTCTGGCGGAGGGTCAGGTGGATTCTCATCTGGCGCACGCTCAGGCGGTTCCGGCCCGCAGGAAGACTTCTCCGCCAGCCTGGACGATGAGATTCCGTTCTAGTTTTCCCTCTCCCGCTCTTCCCCCGTATTTGCGGGGTCGGGGGAGCGTAGCGTGGTGCCCTACTTCACCTCAGGAGCGGGGCACGTGTCCGAGATTCGCTGTGCCTCAGTGCTGGCCTTGCCGGCAATATCCAGGCCCAGGAACTCCGTTGCGACCTGTGCGGTCAGGGTGAAGCTGGTCGGGGTGTAGACGCCCGAGCCCTGGATGCGGACCTTGCGGCCCTTCTTCGAAACGCACGTGCCCTTCAGCTGGATCTTGCCGCCGGCGATCACCTTGGTCGGATAGGTGCAGGTGTAGTGACGGTTCGACGGCCCAGCCATAAATTTGTCCACGTCAGCGGGCGTAATGCAGCGCTTCTCGGTCGAGGTCTGTTTGATCGGTGACAACAGGCGGTTGGTGGATTCCCAGTACCCGGGCTGAATCGCCGGTGCGGCGCCGGTCGAAGGGGCGGCGAACAGCGTCATCAGGGCGACAAGGGCGAAACGGGCCATCAGAGGACTCTTGGGCATCATAGTGCGCAACCTGACAGGTGCCGGATGAACGGGACCTTAGCTGGTCGCGAACCGCGATAAATTCTGCTCGCGCAAGGCCTGTCCGGCCTCATCGTAGAGGAACGGCAGGAAAGCATATCGTCGGCCCTTGGTGACCCGCGTCGCCTCATGCTGAAGCGTGCAGCAGAACACTACGGCTCCGCCCGTGGGCGGTCGATAGGTCCGCCTGCCGAACTCAGGAAAGCGCAGATCGCCGCCCTCAAATTCGTCGGCATTCAGGTTGATCGACACGGCAAAGTGGCGATGTGCCGTACCGAACGATTCATTGTCGCGATGCGGCTTGAAGAACCCGCCCTCGGCGGCATCGTAGCAGGCCACCAGATAGCGCTCCAACCGGGTGGCCTGGAACTGATAAGTCCGGGTAACCATCGGGATCAGCGCTCGCGACAAACGTTCCATGATCTCGCGCCGTAAGCCGACATCCTCGATCATCAGATCGCGGCGGGTCTTCATGCGGTCCAGAACGCCGACCGTCTTACCGTCCACGTCACGCATGACGCCCGAGAGTTCGCCGCCCTTGGCTTCGTAGATTGCGATCAGGCGCTTACAGAGGCCGGGATCGAAGATGCGGGGTACGATCAGCACCGGTGCGCTCAGCAGGCCGCCGCTATGATAGTCTGGCAGCGGCAAGTCGGCGATCTCTGCGATCAAGGCGTCCGGTGCCCCAAACGGTGCCCGGCTCAGTACCCGCAGCATCGGATCCAGCAGCAACCAGAACGGTGCCTCGGTCCCATCGTCGCCTAAGGCCCCATACAGGCGCGCTAGACTGCGGTCGGCGTCGAAAAACCACCGCTGGCCCGGCGTCTGATCGGGAGGAACGTGGGCGCTATCGACTTCGCCAACCACAAAGAAGGCCGTGAAACTGATATCGTCAAATCGGGGCCGAATCCGGCTGAACGCCGCCAGCGCCTCGGCCTTTCCGGCGGCTCCCGGCGGCACAAACCCCAGCAACACGTAGCGGCCCGGCAGGGTGGAGAGATGAAAGTTCGGATTCGCCCGCGTGGGCCGGGCAAATGTCGGCGCAAACTCGCCAACGGAAAGGGGGGGTGGATCGGGCCAAGCGGTCATGCGGGATCTGCCTCTGCGGCCTGAATTCGCGCCTGGTAGGCCGCCAGCACCTCAGCACCGGCTGCGTCGTAAAAGAAGGGCAGGAACGCATAGCGCCGGCCACGTGTAACCTTCAGGGCCTCGTGCATCAGCCCGCACGAGAACACTACCGCCCCGCCCGGCGGCGGGCGATAGGTCGCAGGTCCAAACTCGGCAAACCGCAGGTCGCCGCCATCGAATGTGTCGTTCAAGTTCAGCGAGCAGGCGAACTTACGATGCGCGGTGCCCTGGGTGGTGTTGTCGCGGTGCGGATGAAACACGCCGCCGTCTTCGGCGTCATAGCAGCTGACCAGGAACCGCTCGATCTGCGTTACCTCAAAATCCAGACCCAGTTTGATCAAGGGGTAGAGCCGCCGTTCCAGGCGCACCCGGATTGCGGCGATCAAGTCGGGGTCCTCGACCAGAACGTCCCGACGTTTCTTCAGTGCGTCCATCACCATCACGGTGCGCGGACCTGCGTCACGCATCACGCCGGTGAACTGGCCACCGTCGCGCTGGTGCAGGTCGATCAGCGCCGTACAAAGCTCCGGCTCAAAGATGCGTGGCGCGGTCATGACGGGCGCCACCAAAGGCGTACCCGCATGATCGCCGGGGGCGGGCAGGCGGGCGATCAGGTCGAACAGCGGGCCCGGCGTCTCGACCGGCGCGCCCGCCATCGCCCGTAGTGTAGGATCCAACAGCAGCCAGTGCGGCTGGGGACCATAGCGCTGGGTGATCTTGCCGTTGACGTCGGCCATCCAACGCAGGCCCCGCACATCGCGCATGCCCTGGCTGGCCTGAGGATCGCGCATCACGACGAAGGCACTGACCCGATCATCGTCGAACAGCTCCTGGTGCGCCGCCAGTACCCGCAGCGCTGCCGATTTTGCCTCGGCCTCGAGCGGCAGGAACAGCATCAGGACATAACGCCCGGCGGCGCTGTCAAAAACGAATTCCGGGTTGGAGGGCGTGGGCGCGGTGAAGAACGGCGCGAGCTCTCCGTAAGCGAGCGGCATGATGCAATGCTAGAACGTCATCACGCTTAGGTCACCTCCCCAGAAAGCCTCGCACGCGTCACCTTTCGCGTGCACGCGAGAGGTGACGCGTGCCCTCATTGGGTGCTAAGAAATTCCCCTAGCTAACCCTTCGATTCGAACGGTATTTCGCTCCCTTGACTGACGACAACACCACCCCGCCCGAAGTCGCGCGTGGGGACATCGCCCCTATCGCCATCGAAGACGAGCTAAAGCGCTCTTACCTCGATTACGCCATGAGCGTGATCGTCAGCCGCGCCCTGCCGGATGTGCGCGACGGGCTGAAGCCGGTCCACCGCCGCATTCTGTTTTCGATGGGCGAGCAAGGGCACACGCCCGACCGCTCCTACGTGAAGTCCGCCCGCATCGTCGGTGACGTGATGGGCAAGTATCACCCACACGGTGACGTCGC
>JAYTWT010000383.1:0-8775 GCA_043743295.1 Alphaproteobacteria bacterium
CGCGATCATGCAGACGTTGATTGCCGCCTGGCAGGCCAAGGATGTCGAGGGCGTTTTGGCGCTGATGACCGATGACGTCGTCTGGCACTACGCCGCCGGCGCCATGCCGCCGGTGCGCGGCAAGGCCACGGCCCGCAAGCTACTGACCCGGTTCCAGGCCGATATGCACGACATCCGCTGGCGCATCTTTGCCTATGCCGAAACCGGCGACACCCTGTTCATCGAAGGGGTGGACGAATATCGCACGACCGAGGGCCTTCGCATCGCCGCGCCCTATGCGGGCGTGCTGGAGTTTCAGGACGGCCTGATCGTCGGTTGGCGCGACTATGTAGATATCGGCGTGATCGCCGCGCAGAAGGCGGGCGAGCCGGTCAGCGCCCAGGTCGAGGCGTTGCTGGCACGGCCGCTGGCCTAAAGCTCCGGTGCCACCGCTGGCTTTGGCGGCCAGGGGATGAAGCCAGACGTGCGACGCATATAGTCTTCGTAAGCGGGTTTGCGTCGGCGCATGCGGCCCTCCACGGTCGGCACACCGCTCCAGCGGGTGAGTGTGAAGATCAGATAGGCCGGGCCGACCACAGCGAAGAGACCCGACGTTGTCTCGGCCGCGACCAGCCACAGCCCCGTCCACACACAGGCATCACCGAAATAGTTGGGGTGGCGGGTGTAGCGCCATAGGCCCTTGTCCAGCACCTGTCCGGCATTGACGGGGTTCTTCTTGAACATCACCAGTTGCGCGTCAGCGATGGTCTCGAACAGCAATCCAGCCAGCGCAACGCCGGCACCGACCCAGCCCAAGGTGCCAAGACTGGCGGGCTGATCGGCAATCTGTCCCAACTGCACCGGCAGGCAGACCAGCCACAGCATCGGCATCTGCAGCATGAACACCAATCGAAAGGCGGCTTGGCCATACCCCCAGCCGCGCTCGGCCTTGGCCTTGTCCATCATCCGAACGTAACGCCCATCCGGCCCATGGTCGCGCCAACGCCACAAAAGATAGCCGCCCAGGCGCAAGGCCCAAGCCACAGCGAGGACGGTAAGAACCACGCGCCGCTCTGTCCCTCCGCCGGTTTGCAGGAAGGTCGAGATGGCGACCACGCCCATACCGACGCCCCAGAGGCTGTCCACCGGCGTACAGTCGCGCATCGCCACACAGATCGCCCACGCCAGGACGAACAGAGCCAGAATGACGCCGGCATTGACGAGTGGGATGATCAGATAGTCCGGCATGTCAGACTCCCACGATCAGGCTGACGGTGGTGGTGGTCGATCCGCCGATATTCAGGGTCTGACAGGTCTTCGCGCCTTCGACCTGATAGTCTCCCGCCGTCCCGGTGACCTGCTTGAAGGCATCGAGCGCCATCCGCACGCCAGTCGCGCCGACAGGATGGCCTAGGCCGATCAGGCCGCCGGAGGGGTTGATCGGCAGCCGACCGCCGATCTCGATATCGCCGGCTTCAATCGCCTTCCACGACTCGCCCGGCGCCGTCAGGCCTAGGTGGTCGATGGCCATGTACTCGGTGGCGGTGAAGCAATCGTGGGTCTCGACCACGTCGATCTGGTCCAGGTCTGTTATGCTGGCCCGGGTGCGGGCGTCCAAGATGGCGCGACGAACCTGCGGGAAGACATAGTCCTGGCCTTCGCTGGCCTTGATCTTCGCCGCATAGGAGATCGGCGCGGAGCGGTGGCCCCACCCCTTGATCCGCGGCAAGCTTTCCAGGGACACGCCGCGCTTGGCGGCATACTCTGCGGCGCGGGCGGGTGAAGCCAGAAACACAACCGCCGCGCCATCCGTCACCTGACCGCAGTCCTGTTTGCGGGTACGGCCCTCGATAACCGGATTGGCGTCATCGTTCGCCGTAAAGCTCTGGTCGTTGAAGGCCCATTGCCGCGTCTGGGCGTTGGGATTGCGTTTCGCATTGGCGAAATTGACCTCCGCAATGCGCATCAGGTGCTCGTATTTGAGCCCGTAACGGCGCTCATACTCCCCGGCCAGATCGGAGAAGACGCGCGGCCAGAGAAAGGTTGCGTCCTCAAATTCGTGGCCCGTCCAGGCCGCAGCGCCCAGATTCTGGGCCGCCTGTTGGCCGCTGACGTTGCGCATCTGCTCCATGCCGACGACACAGGCTAGATCATAGCGGCCCGCCTCGATCTCCGCCGTCGCGGCCAGGATCGCGACGCTGCCAGAGGCGCAGG
Organism: Alphaproteobacteria bacterium; assembly: GCA_043743295.1. Lineage (GTDB taxonomy): Bacteria > Pseudomonadota > Alphaproteobacteria > Caulobacterales > Caulobacteraceae > Phenylobacterium. The sequence goes on from JAYTWT010000383.1 coordinate 2,194, forward strand.
CTGCCTCGTGCCGCGCCGTTGGTAGGCCGTCGAAATCGGGATGTACCAGGCCGAAGAAGCCACCCAAGAGGCCTTGGCCGGCAAACAGGTCGCCAACGAAATTGCCGACATGGCCGGTCTGAATGTCTTTAGCCTCCAGACCGACGGCATCCAGGCCTTCGCCGACGACTTCCGAAAACGCGTCTGCCAAGTCCATGCCCTGGCGCGCCCAGTTGGTCGCGAAGTCACTCTGCCAACCACCGATCAGATAGGTCATGATGTCCTCCCCGGCCACACGGGCCGATGCAGATCATCTATACAGACGATCTTCGGGTCGCCAACCGCCCGGCCGCGCGATGGTTGCCGGGGTCCACAGCGTTTGCTACGCCGAAGGGGTAGGTGCACCCGCGTAAGTGGAAGCCAGTCCAACGGACTTCCCAGCGCGACGAGCCGTTTCGGGAGGAGCCACAGATGACGACCCAGGCACGGCTGTTCCTGATGATGGTGCTGCAACTCGCCGTCTGGGGGGCGTGGGCTCCGAAGCTGTTTCCGTACATGGGTATGCTGGGCTTCGCGCCGTGGCAGCAGTCACTGGTCGGTAGTTCGTGGGGCGTCGCCGCCCTGCTCGGTATCTTTTTCTCAAACCAGTTCGCGGACCGGAATTTTGCCGCCGAACGGTTCATGGCGGTCAGCCACCTTCTGGGCGGACTGGCCCTGGTCGGCTGCGCCTTCGCCACGACGTTCTGGCCGTTCTTCGCCTGTTACCTAGTGTTCAGCCTGCTCTATGTGCCGACGCTGTCGGTCTCCAATGCCATTGCCTTTGCGAACCTGCGCGACCCCGCCAAGGAGTTCGGGACAATCCGCATGGGCGGCACGGTGGGTTGGATGCTGGTGAGCTGGCCGTTCATCTTCCTGCTCGGTGCAAAGGCCGACATTGCGGACGTGCGCTTGATCTTCATCGTCGCGGCGATCGTCTCGTTTGCCCTGGCCGCCTACAGCCTGACCCTGCCGCACACGCCGCCCAAGCGCGAGGCGGCGGGCGCAGACCCTCTGGCCTGGCGCGAGGCGACCAAGCTGCTCGCGGTGCCGTTTGTGGCGGTGCTGTTCCTCGTCACCTTCATCGATAGCGTGATCCACAACGGTTATTTCGTGATGGCCGATGGGTTCCTGACCCAGCGCGTCGGGATCGCCGGCAATCTCTCCATGGTGGTGTTGAGCCTGGGGCAACTGGCTGAGATCGGTACGATGCTTGTCCTGGGTCCCGTACTCATCAGGCTGGGATGGCGCACCACCATGATCATCGGCGTCCTGGGCCACGCCGCGCGGTTTGCCGTGTTCGCCTTCTTTGCCGACAGCGTGCCCACCATCGTGGCGGTGCAACTGTTGCACGGCGTCTGCTACGCGTTCTTCTTTGCGACGGTATACATCTTTGTCGACGCCGCCTTCCCAAAAGACGTGCGGTCCAGCGCCCAGGGCCTGTTCAACCTGTTGATCCTTGGGGTCGGCAATGTGGTGGCCAGCTTCCTGTTCCCGACGCTGATGGGCAAGCTCAGCCTGACCGTGACCAGTACGGAGGGCGTCGTCAGCCAACTGATCGACTACCGCACCCTGTTCCTGGTCCCAACCGGAATGGCGCTTGCCGCCGTCGTGATCCTGGCGCTGTTCTTCCGCCCCCCCACCCAGGCACCCGAAACCGTGGCACCAGCCTGACCATGCCCCTGAACGGAGACGCCCCATGCGCTCGATCCCAACCGGCCTTCATCGGCGCGGCCTGCTCGCCGCCGGACTTGCAGCCATGACCGCCGGAAGCGCGGCGGCCGCCCAGCCCTTCTTCAAGCGTCACAGTCTGCCGATTGGGTTGCAGATCTATACGCTAGGACCAGACGCCCTGAAGGATCCTGACGCGACCTTCGCTGCGGTCGCGGCCATCGGCTATCGGGCCGTAGAGTTGCCCGGCCTGACGCTGGCGCGGGCCACCGAGATGCGGGCGGCGCTGGATAAGGCCGGGCTCATCTGTCCCAGCGTGCATGTCCAGGGGCGCGGCGGGCCGACTGAGGCGGCGTTCAACAACGACCTGGGAAGGCTGGGCGAGGCGCTGGGCATCGTCGGCGCGAAGACGGCTGTGATGCCGATGTTCCCGATCCCACAGCGGTTCGACATGCGGCCTCAACCCGGTGAGGATCGCGGCGGGGTGCTGCGCCGACTGGGTGCCCAGATGACCGCTGACGACTGGAAATCCACCGCCCAGCTGCTCAACGCCAGCGCCCTGGGTCTGAAGGCGTCTGGCGTGCGCGTTGCCTATCACAACCACAATATTGAATTTGCGCCGATGGGCTCGACCAACGGCCTGGAAATCCTGCTGAAGGGGACTGAGGCCGCGCTGGTCAGCTTCGAGCTGGACGTCGGCTGGGTCGCCGCTGCAGGCGTCGATCCGCACACCGTCTTCGCCCACCATAAGGGCAGGTTCACCCAAATGCACGTCAAGGACATCAAAGCCGACACCAAGCCCAATTTCGTGCTCAGCATGGATCCGACCGAGGTCGGTTCGGGCGTTCTGAACTGGAAGACCCTGTTGCCGGCGGCCTATGCTTCGGGCGTGCGAGGCTTCTTCGTTGAGCAGGAGCCGCCGTTCGCGCGGCCGCGTATCGAGGCGGCGAAGATCTGTCACGACTTCCTGGCTGGCCTCGTGGCGTGAGGCCATCTGGGCCGATCCGAATGGCGATGGTCGGTGGCGGGCCGGGGGCCTTTATCGGACCCGTACACAAGATGGCGGCCGAGCTGGACGGCCGTATCCGGCTGGTGGCCGGCGCGTTCAGCCGAGACGCTGCCAAGTCGCAGGAAGCGGCGCAAGGATGGGGCCTCGCCGAAGACCGGGCCTATGGCGACTATCGCCGGATGCTGGCGGGTGAAGCGGCGCGGCCCGATGGGGCCGAACTGGTCGCGGTGGTGACGCCCAACGACCTGCACTTTGAGGTGTCGGCGGCGGCACTCAAGGCCGGTTTCCATGTGATGTGCGACAAGCCGGCGACCCTTGACCTAGCAGAGGCTCAGGCGCTGTCCGAAGTGGTGGAGACCTCGGACCGCCTTTATGGCCTCACCCATGTTTACACCGGCTATCCGATGGTCCGTGAGGCGCGCGCGATCGTGCGTCGGGGCGACCTCGGGGCGGTCCGCAAGATCGTGGTGGAGTATGCGCAAGGCTGGCTGTCTCGACCGATCGAGCGCGAGGGCGCGAAGCAAGCGGTCTGGCGCGCAGACCCGGCGCGCTCTGGCGTGGGCGGCTGCATCGGCGACATCGGGGTGCATGCTTTCAATCTCGCCGAGTTCGTTGGGGGGGTGCGGGTCTCGCGGCTCTGCGCCGACCTTGGCACGGTGATCCCGGGTCGGATGCTAGACGACGACTGCAATGTGTTGCTGGGGTTCGAGGGCGGCGCGCGTGGTGTTTTGATCGCCTCGCAGATTTCCGCCGGGGCTCGCAACGGGCTGCGGCTCAGTCTCTACGGCGAGACGGGCGGTCTGAGCTGGTCGCACGAACGACCTGACGAATTGACAATCGATAGCTTGGACGGACCCACCCAGATATTGCACGCTGCATCGGCCTATCTCGGTGCCGGGGCCAGGGCGAGCTCGCGCATTCCGACCGGCCATCCCGAGGGTTTCATCGAAGCCTTCGCCAACCTCTATCGTGACTTCGCCGATGCGATCCTGAAGGGTGAAGCGGCCTCTACGCCGGGCATCGTCGAAGCCGTTCGCGGCATGGCGTTCATCGAAACCGCAGTCGCCGCCAGCCGCGACCAGATCGGCTGGACCCCATTTACTGGAGGAAACCGATGAGGACGCTCAAAGGTCCCGGCATCTTCCTCGCCCAGTTTGTCGGCCCGGAGCCGCCGTTCAACCGGCTGGACACCCTGGCCGCCTGGGTCGCAGACCTTGGCTATGTCGGCGTGCAGATGCCGACCGGCGGCGCGGACTCACTGTTCGACCTGGAACGCGCCGCCGAGAGCCAGGACTACTGCGACGAGATCGCGGGAACCCTGCGCGCTTGGGGGCTGGAGATCACCGAACTCTCGACCCACCTGCAGGGCCAGCTCATTGCGGTACATCCGGCCTATGATGAAATGTTCGACGCCTTCGCCCCCGCCGAGGTGCGCGGCAAGCCCGCGGCGCGGCAGGCCTGGGCGGTCGGTCAACTGAAGGCCGCTGCCAAGGCGAGCCAACGGCTGGGCCTGACCGCCCATGCCACCTTCTCAGGATCGCTGGCATGGCCCTACCTCTATCCGTGGCCACAGCGCCCGACTGGCTTGATCGAGGCGGCGTTTGCCGAGCTGGCCCGGCGTTGGCGACCGATCCTGGACGCCTTCGACGAGGCCGGGGTCGACGTCTGTTATGAGATCCATCCGGGAGAGGACCTGCATGACGGTGCCACCTTCGAACGGTTCCTGGCGGCGGTGGACGGCCATCGCCGCGCCAATATCCTCTACGATCCCAGTCACTTCGTGCTGCAGCAGCTGGACTATCTGGCCTTCATCGACCGCTATCACGATCGCATTCGGGCCTTCCACGTGAAGGACGCCGAGTTCCGCCCCGACGGTCGCTCCGGTGTCTACGGCGGGTATCAGGGATGGACGGAACGGCCCGGCCGCTTCCGCTCGTCTGGCGACGGGCAAGTGGACTTTCGAGCGATCTTTTCCAAACTAGCCCAGTACGACTACCCCGGCTGGGCCGTGCTGGAGTGGGAGTGCGCCCTCAAACACTCCGAGGACGGTGCCCGCGAAGGTGCCCCCTTCATCCGCGATCACATCATCCGCGTGACGGATCGCGCGTTCGACGACTTTGCGGGGGTTGGGGCGGACGCAGGACGGAACGGACGGTTGCTGGGGATCTAGGGGTTTCTCGGGCCGACGCCCTGCAAGACCAATCGCCGAACCGCCCTCTCCCTCTCGCTTCGCGGGGGAGAGGAGATTATGTTGCGCCACCTCCTCTCCCCCGACCCCGCGAATGCGGGGGAAGAGAGGGAGAGGGTTGGGAGAGGGCGGCGCTGATCTCTCAGGACCTCAATCCTCGATCCGAGGATCAGCGGCGCGGGAGCTCAAGAATGAAAGCCTTCCTAGTGCTCGATCTAACCGTGAGGGACCTTGAGGATTTCATTCCTTATGTCGAAGCTATCCCGGCGTTCATCGCAAAACATGGAGGTCGCTATGCTTCCAAGGGTGCCGATCCCGTCACCATGGAAGGCGACTGGTCGCCCCAACGGCTCGTGATCCTGGAGTTCCCGTCGCGAGAGCACGTTCAAGCATTCCTCACAGATCCAGATGCCCAGGCGTTGTTCGCGCGGCGTCATCGCTCGACGATTAGCCGCTTGGTCCTGGTGGACGGCGAACCAGAGTAGCCCGTTTCGCGTGTTGGGGATTTGAGACTCGGATTCTCGGTTCCTCGGATCAAGGCTTTGGATATTCGTACCGCACAGCCGCCCTCTCCCAACCCTCTCCCTCTCGCTGCGCGGGGGAGAGGAGATGATGTTGCGCCACCTCCTCTCGCCCGAGCGCAGAGACGAGAGGGAGAGGGCTGGGAGAGGGCGGCGTTGGCGGAGCAGCCACTCAATCCTCGATCCTAGGACACACGGCCCATTTACCGCCACAAGCGTCGAGGATCATCCGACAAACGCCATCCGAGTTGGTCAGTATATCGCTGTTGCCGAACCTGAGCACCCGAAGGCCCATGCGCGCGAGGTAGGCTGTACGTCGGGTGTCATAGGCGACCTGGTCGGCGTGCTGGCTGCCATCGGCCTCTATCACCAGAGAAGCCTCGGTGCAGAGAAAGTCTACGATGAAGGGCCCGACAGGCACCTGACGTTTCCAGTACCAGCCGCCCAGTCTGCGCGCTCGCAAAGTGGTCCAGAGCCGAGCCTCGGCATCGGTGTCGCCGCGCCGCATTTCGCGTGCATGCTTGGTCGCGACCTTGATGATGCGGCGTTCGGTCACGGCCACCCCCTACCTCAACACCATCACCTGGATATCCTTGAACTCAACAGGATGGCCCTCGCTTTGCAGGGCGATGTAGCCTCCCGTCACGGGCAATACCCCGCCGCGCTCGGCGATCATGCGGCGGGCGTCAGCCGCAGCCATGGGGTCGTTGGGGTCAAGCGCGATGGTGCCATAGCGGAACACCACTACGCCGTTGATCTTCTCGGTGACCTCGCCGTTTGGCAGCACTTCCAGCTCCAGCGCCGTCCAGGTGCCGTTGGGAATGGTGGGGCCGGAGGAGGTGGTGCAGTGGACGGGCTGTTTCGTGCCGTTGATGAAGATGCTGACGCCGGGTGTGCAGACCGATCCGGTCGGGCGTGGTCCTGGCCCATCCGCACCCAGAATCTGGAACTCCACCGAGACCGGGAACGGCTGGTTCAGCGTCATGCTCTCGGCGCTCTGGCTGTGGAACATCACGCCGGAATTGCCGCGCGCCCAGCCGGGGGTGTCGGGCAACGGCGGCTCCAGAACCCGATAGTTGAGCCGCAGGCGATAGGCGCTGAACGGCGACTTGTAGAACAGGTGGCCGAAGCGAGCGGCGAACTTGTCGTACTTGGCATAGGAGACCTGGATCGCGCCG
>JAYTWT010000384.1:0-2859 GCA_043743295.1 Alphaproteobacteria bacterium
ATCGGCCCCAAACGCCTCAGCCTTTTCCAGGTCGCCCGGTATGTCGACGTCGTAGAGGATCAGAGGGTGCAGGTTGCCATCCCCGGCATGGAATACATTGGCCACGCCCAGGCCGTACTGGGTGCTGAGTTCAGTGATGCGGGCCAGCACCTGAGGCAGCTTGCCGCGCGGGATCGTGCCGTCCATGCAGAAATAGTCCGGCGCGATCCGACCCACCGCCGGGAAGGCGGCCTTGCGACCGGCCCAGAAGGCCTGGCGTTCGGCCTCAGTTTGCGACACCCGCACAAACTCAACGCCGCGATGGGCGGCGATGGCGCGCACCTGCTCGCTGAGTTCGTCGCACTCGGCCTCAGGGCCATCCAGCTCGACGATCAGCAGGGCTGCGCACTCGACCGGATAGCCGACCTTCACGAACGCCTCGGCCGCACGGATCGCTGGATTGTCCATCATCTCCAGCCCCGCCGGGATGACGCCCGCCGCGATGATATCCCCGACCACGGCACCCGCCGCCTCGACCGAATGGAACCCCAAGAGTAGCGCCTTAGCGGTTTCAGGTTTCGGCAGGATACGCACGGTGACTTCGGTAACGATGCCCAGCAGCCCCTCGGACCCGGTGACCAGCCCCAACAGGTCATAGCCGTCGGCGTCCATCGCCTTGCCACCCAGGCGCAGGACTTCGCCGCTCATCAGCACCAACTCGCAGCCCAACAGGTTGTTGGTTGTCAGGCCATACTTCAGGCAATGCACCCCGCCGGAATTCTCCGCTACATTGCCGCCGATGGTGCAGGCGATCTGGCTCGAGGGGTCGGGCGCATAGTAGAACCCCTCAGCCTCTACGGCGGCGGTAATGGCCAGATTGGTGACCCCCGGCTGCACGACGGCGCAGCGGTTGGCATAGTCTACCTCCAGCACGCGGCTCAGCTTCGACAGACCCACCACCACACTGTCGGCCAGCGGCAACGCCCCGCCGGACAATGACGTCCCGGCCCCGCGAGGCACCACCTTGACCCCGTTAGCCTGGCACCAGTGCAGCACCTTGCTGACCTGATCCGTTGTCTCCGGCAGGACCACCGCGATCGGCGTCTGGCGATAGGCCGACAGGCCGTCGCTCTCAAAGGGCACCAGATCTGAGGCTGCCGACACCACCCCCTCGCCCAGCACAATCCGGCTGAGCGCACGCACAATCTCAGCCTTGCGGTGGATCAGCGCGAGGTCCGGCAAAGGCATCTTCATGAGCAGGACGGTAGGCGCAGTCGGCGGCTTCGTCATCCCACGCTAGGAGACACACGTCTCGCCACTATCAACCCATATCCCAGCAACATAGCCGTCCCGAAAATCAGCACGGCGGCGAACGGGCCGGCGGTCTCAGGCTTGAGCCCGGTCAGAGCGCTGAAGTTGAGGATGTACGCCACGTCGCCCAACAGCCCCGGAAGGGTCATCACGACAGCCGCGGTTAGCGCGTGAGACCCATCGATTTTGCGCCAGCCCATGATTGAGCGCAGCAGCATACAGACGCTTAGGCCCACCCCTACGCCGACGGCCAACAGGATCGGCAGTCCACTCTCAAACATCAGCGCCCCGCCGAAGCGGAACGTGACCGCGCCGGACAGCCAGATTCCGAAACCGATGAGGGCCAGGGTGAGGGTTTCGCGATTGGTCATGTTGTTCTGGCCCGGCTCATCCGACGGTACACATAGCCGCCGATGGTCGCGCCCATGGCGGTGATCAACGTGCCCCAGGTAATGTCGACCAGGGTGATACGGGTGGACCAGACGATCAGGGTGGCCTGATTGGTCAGGTCATAGGTGGCGTAGCACATGGCACCGAGCAAGCCGCCGGTGATTGTGGTCTTGATCAGCGGCTGGTTGCGGGTCGGCAGGATCGCCAAAAGCACAACGCCCAGGATATAGGCGAAATAGAACACTACCGCCGGGCCCATGCGGGCGGTTTCCAGGATCACGCTGTCCAGGGTGGGCCGATAGACCTTGGTGCTGAGCTGGGTCAGCCAGACATAATCCACAGCTGCAAACGACAGGCCGGTGGCAAAATAGGTGGCGATCAGTCGCAGCATGTCGGGCTCCCTCTTAAGCGTGTTCAGGCCGGTTTAAGCCGATAGTGGCTGACGCCCCACTCCGTCCCGCCACGATGACCGAACAGCCCCGCCGTGGCGAGGAAGAACAGCCGCCAGCGACGATGCCACAGCGTGGCGTCCTTGCCGTAGACCTCTGCCAGTACCGGACGGATCGCCTCAATGTTGCGATCATAGAGCTCGAGCCAATGCAGCGCGGTCTTCTGGTAGTGGGTCCCGCTCCAGCGCCAGTCCTGCTCCAGCGTGAACAGGTCCGGGAACTGAGCGATCAGGCCGTGGCTGGGCATCACCCCGCCGGAGAAGAAGTATTTGCCGATCCAGTCCGCCTCATCATTGAGATCGAAGCGATAGGGCGCGGACTTGTGGGTGAAGACGTGGATGAACAGCCGGCCGTCGGGCTTGAGCCAAGTCTTCACCCGGCTCAGCAGCGCGCGCCAATTGGCCATATGCTCGAACATCTCCACCGAGACCACGCGGTCGAACGCGCCTGGTGCCTCGAAGTCGTTCATGTCGCAGGTGATGATCTGTAGGTTGGTCAGGCCCCGCTCGGCGGCGCGGGCCATGATGAAGTCCTTCTGGCTGGACGAGTTGGAGACGCCGGTGACTTGTGCCTTGGGGTAGGTCTTGGCCATCCACAGCGACAGCGAGCCCCAGCCGCAGCCGAGTTCGAGAATATGCTGGCCGTCCTTGAGGTCGGCGTGCTCGGCGGTCGCCTTCAACCCGTGTTCTTCGGCCGCAGCCAGGGTGTCGCCGGGGTTCACATAGAGCGC
>JAYTWT010000385.1:0-4288 GCA_043743295.1 Alphaproteobacteria bacterium
GCCGTCGCAAGGCTCGCGCCAAATACCTCCTGGGCCAAGGCGCGTTCGGCGGTCGTCAGACGGCGAAGTTGGAAGGTTTTCATACGGCGAACGGTTGACGTGGCACCCCGTGGCGGGTTCGGTTGAGCCTTATCATCTTGCCCCGCTCGCCCAAAGGAAACCCCATGGTCACGCTCACCCGCCACGACGGCACCCGGCCCGAAGATGTTCACCTCTCGCGCCGCAGCCTGACCCTGGCCTTTACCGGCGGTTACGCCTTGGCAGCCTGGTCCGCTGACGCGGCGCCGATCAAGACGGATGACAAAGGTCTGATCACCGGCATGGTTGAGCTCCCGGCGGCAGATCGCACGATCCCCGGCTTTCTCGCCCGCCCGGCGGCCAAGGGACGCTATCCGGTAGTGATCCTGGTCTCGGAGATTTTCGGCCTGCACGAATACATCCACGACACCTGCCGCCGCTTGGCAAAGGCGGGCTATGTGGTGCTAGCGCCTGACTTCTTTGTCCGCGCTGGCGATCCCTCGGTGATGACCGATTTCCCAGCCATCCTGAAACTGGTGGGTGCCTCCAGTGACAAACAGGTGACCGGTGACCTTGAGGCGGCCATCACGTTCCTGACGGCTCAGAAATTCGCCAACATGAAGCGCATGGGTGTCACGGGTTTTTGTTGGGGCGGCAACATCGTCTGGGAAGCCTGCGAGCGCCTGAAGGTCTTCAAGGCGGGGGTGGCTTGGTATGGCCGATTGACCGGCGACTATGCGGCGAACGACACCCAGGGCAACCGCGCCATCGCCATGGTCGCCGATCTGCACAATCCGGTCCTCGGGCTCTACGCCGAGAAAGACTCCGGAATTCCTTTGGCGGACGTCGAGGCGATGCGCGTCGCGCTTAAGGCCGCCGGCAAGGGGAGCAGCGAAATCATCGTCTATCCCGGCGTGCAGCATGGCTTCCACGCCGACTATCGACCTTCCTATGACAAGGCAGCCGCCGACGACGGCTGGAAGCGGATGCTGGCCTTCTTCGCCGCCCATGGCGTGATTTAGAAAAGCGGCTCTTCGGGTTTGGGTTGGGCGGGGGCCTTTTCGGCGGGCGTTGTCGTGCGTTCCACCGCGACGGGGGGTGGTGCGGCGGCGGCCGGCACGGGGCCCGCGGGCGCGCCCTTGTCTGCTTCGGCGCGGGCAGCGGCGGCGGCCTCGTCGCGCGCGAGCTTCTCGGCCTCCAGCCGCGCCTTTTCTTCCTCGGTCAACACAATGGGCTCAGGCGCACCCTGAATGCGCTCGTCGGTCAGCGGTTTCGCGTCCTGTGCCTCAATGGGCTGTCCCGTGACCCCGTCCAGCCGCTCGCCGGGCAGCCGCCCGCGCGGCGGCGCTGTGATCGCCGCAATCAGGAAGGCCGCCACGCAGCCAGCCCCCAAAAGGGCCGCGACAACCTGAAGTACGGGGCGGGGCATCGTCCAGTTCATGGGCTCGATACCTAGAACGGGCGTCAGCGAATGGGAAACGGGTTTTCCAGGATGACGGCCTCGTCCTCGCCGCCTCAGAAAGGATCACGGTAAACGCGCGATTAACGGTCCCTGTCGCAAACAGGCGGTCTCTAGGGCTTTTCGAGGGAACGACCGAATGGCGCGCGCGGCGCGGAAAACGGGCATGGAGCTTGCGCTTCATATCGCTAAGCTCGCCTGGACGCACCCCGGCGCGGCGCGGCTGCGCGGCGGCGGCGTTGCGGCGTTCGGCCTAGCGCTGGCGACCGCGTTAGCCACCTACAGCCTCGACGACCCCAGCCTAAACGTCGTCAGCGACCGGGTGCCAGAGAACGCCCTGGGCGGCGCCGGTGCGGTGATGGCCGATGTCGGGCTCCAGTCGATCGGCATCGCCGCCGGACTATTGGCCCTGTTAATCGTCATCAGCGGGCTTGCGCGGGTGATCGATCCTGAGCCCGATAAGGGTCGCCTGCGGCTGCGGCTGCGCTTTGTGGTCGGCGCCCTGGGTATTCTGGCGACAGCGGGCTGTCTGGCGGTGCTGCCATCGCCAGCAATTTGGCCCCTGGCAAAAAGCCTCGGCGGCTTCTGGGGTGATAGTCTGTTGGGTGGCCTTGCGGGGCTGATCGGCTATGCACGGCTCCCATTCGGTACGCCAATCGCTGCTCTGATCCTGGGTCTTGCAGGCGTGGTGGGTTACGGTTTTTCGCTTGGCCTCTCTAGGGTCGATGCGCGCGCCGGAGCCAATGCTCTCGCCCATGCCCTGACGCCTCGCCCCAAGCTGAAGGCGGCCAAACCCCCGCTGGCAGCCAAGATTGGGCGTGCGAAGGGGGCTCACCCCCAGACTGCGGCTTTACCGGAACCTACCGGCTTCACATCGGAGCCCGTCGGACCCCTGGTGAAAACGCCCAAGCTTGCGCCGAAAGAGAGCGTACGCGAGCAGCGTGAAGCCCAGGCAACGTTCGCCTTCGCAGCCGAGGGCGGTTTCAAACTGCCGGAACTCTCCATGCTGACCAAGGCGCCCCCGCGCGCCGCGCAGTACGACGAAGGGGCGCTGCGCCAGAACGCTCAGCTGTTGGAAAGCGTGCTCGCCGAGTTCGGCGTTCGCGGCCAGGTCGACCAGATTCGTCCCGGCCCGGTCGTCACGCTCTACGAACTGGTGCCCGCCGCCGGCGTGAAGTCGGCCCGAGTTGTGGCCTTGGCCGACGACATTGCCCGCTCGATGAGCGTCGCCTCGGCGCGGGTCTCGGTGGTGCCGGGCCGCAACGCCATCGGCATCGAACTGCCCAACCAACGTCGCGAGACGGTCTATCTGCGAGATCTGCTGGCAACGCCCGAGTATGAGCGTGGCGGTCAGGTCGTACCGGTGGCCCTGGGCGAAACCATTGGTGGTGAGCCCTATATCGCCGACCTCGCCAAGATGCCGCACCTGTTGATCGCGGGCACCACCGGTTCCGGCAAGTCGGTGGGCGTCAACGCGATGATCCTGTCGATCCTTTACCGGCTAACGCCTGAGCAATGCCGCTTGATCATGATCGATCCCAAGATGCTGGAGCTCAGCGTCTATGACGGTATCCCGCACCTATTGGCCCCGGTCGTCACGGATCCGAAGAAGGCCATCGTCGCGCTGAAGTGGACCGTGCGCGAGATGGAAGACCGTTACCGCCGCATGTCCAAGATCGGGGTGCGCAACGTCGCCTCCTATAATGAGCGCGCCCGAGAGGCCCTGGCCAAGGGCGAGCACTTTGAGCGGACGGTGCAGACCGGTTTCGATGACGCCGGGCGCGCCACCTACGAGAGCGAAAAAATCCGGCCCGAGCCGATGCCGATGCTGGTGGTGATTATCGATGAGGTCGCCGACCTGATGATGGTGGCCGGCAAGGACATCGAGGGTGCTGTCCAGCGCCTGGCTCAGATGGCCCGGGCTGCGGGTATCCATCTGATCATGGCCACCCAACGTCCGTCAGTGGATGTGATCACCGGCACCATCAAGGCCAACTTCCCCACCCGCATCAGCTTCCAGGTAACCTCTAAGATCGACAGCCGCACCATCCTGGGTGAACAGGGCGCTGAACAGTTGTTGGGCCAAGGCGACATGCTCTACATGGCTGGCGGCGGGCGGATCACCCGCCTACATGGCCCGTTCGTCAGCGACGGCGAGGTCGAGGCGGTGGCCAAATTCCTGCGCGACCAGGGTACGCCCAGCTATCTCGATGAGGTCACGGCGGGCGGAGACGAAGACGGCGAAGACGGCGATCTGGGCCTTGGGGGCGGCGAGGAAAGCAACGACCTCTATGACCGCGCGGTCGCGGTGGTCACCCGTGACGGCAAAGCGTCCACCAGCTACATCCAGCGGCGGCTACAGATCGGCTATAACCGTGCCGCCTCGCTCATCGAGCGGATGGAGAACGAAGGCGTCGTCGGCCCCGCCAACCATGCCGGCAAGCGCGAAATCCTGGTCAGCGCCGCGCCTTAGCCGCTTGCCTTCTGCCCCATTGCGGCCCCGAAAGCGCGCGACCCTGTGGCGCGTGAATTCAGTGCACGATAGGGAGCTTCGATGACCGACCTGCCGAACACGATCTCTCGACGCGACCTCACCCTGGCGCTGTTCGCTGCTGCGGTGGCGCAATCTGCCCGCGCTCAGCCCACGATCTCCCCCGCCGACAAAGCCGTCGTTGATCGCGCGGTCGTGTATCTTGAGGGGCTCGCCGAGGCGACGGCCCGCTTTTCTCAGACCGATGCAAGAGGCCGATCCAGCAGCGGGACGCTGCACTTGAAGCGCCCGGGCAAGGCGCGGTTTGCCTATGACCCCCC
>JAYTWT010000386.1:0-3187 GCA_043743295.1 Alphaproteobacteria bacterium
ACCTGAGCTTCAGCGGGGCTGCAGTACCTGAGCCCGCCACATGGGCGATGATGATCACCGGCTTCGGCGCGGCGGGTGCCATGATACGTCGCCGCCGGGCTATGCTCGCAACCGCCTGATCCAGCGACGCGTCAATCGGTAACGCACCGCCGCCACTGACGGCGGTGTTTTGCTGTCAAAATGTCTGCTTAGACCAGATCGTTCCGCATTGGTGCTGGCCTGAGAAAGCTGCGCTGGCCATGGGCGCGACGCCGCCTGCACTTTCCACGTCCAGCGCCTGGACCGCCCCCGTACTGAAGGCGGGCCAGTTGGGCGCGCCCGCGCCATTCGGGTTGCCGGTGCGGGCGAAGTTTACCCAATACTGCGACATGGTGGCGCTCAGCGACTTACGTTCGGCGTTGACCAAGTCTGTCATGTTGAACAGGTAGGGCAGTTCCGAGGCGTGCGCGGCACCTTGACTAAGGGTCAGAACGTACTTGTTACCGATATTGCCGATCAGAGGCGGTGCCGTCTGGTCTCGGAATTCGTACATCCAGATTGGCGCGCCCTGTTGGACCACGCGCTTGGAAACGTTCAGGCCGTTGCAGGAGAATGTACTATCGGTGCCCGCTGCGCCGGCGGCCAAGCTGGGCTGCAGGGCGACATCATCGCCGTACTTCCCCAAGGGGTAGTGGATGTCGGTAATGGCGCTGACCGGCAGTCCCGCCGCCGTCGCTTGCCCGCGTGCACCCATCATATAGGCCCCCGGCGAGAGCAGGAACGCGCGGTTGGACGGATCTAGGTTCGGCGGTTTCGCCGCAAAGCGTCCACCCATCTCCGCCATGGCCATGAACAGCAGGTTCTCGTTTTCGTTGGACCCGTTGATCACCGGGACCTTGTTATTCTTGCTCGCCGCGAAGGTGGCCTTGATCGTCTGGGGCAGGACCTTGCCGTCGATCGAGGGGATGATATTTGGCACGGCGGCGCTGAACGCGGCCATCAGCCGGTCCTTGACGACGGCCTCAGGCAAGGCGCGCAGGCAGGTGGCGGTAATGGTCTCGCTAGGGCAGGTCGCGCTCGCCGCCGCCATGGCCTTGGTCAGGGCGGTCGTGCTGCGGGCTTCCAGATCGGCCTGGGCCAGCTGGCCGTCCACCCCATAGGCACCGCTCTGAATGATCGCTTTCTGGAATAATCCGGCGGATCCCGGTGAAGCCAGGTGGCTCATGACACTGAAACCGCCGGCGGACTCCCCAAAGATCGTCACATTCTTCGCATCGCCGCCAAAAGCCGCGATATTGGCCTTCACCCAACGCAGGGCGGCCTGCTGATCCAGGATGCCATAGTTGCCGCTGGCACCCTCGGCGTCGCGCATAGTCGGGTGGGCCAAGAAGCCCATAGCCCCAAGGCGATAGTTCATCGCCACCACGATCACGCCCTTGGACACCAGGGGGCGGGGATCGGCATATCCCACGGCACTGCCGTTCACGAACGCCCCGCCGTGGATCCACACCATCACCGGGAACGGGCCTTTTCCGGTAGGCGTGTGGACGTCGAGGTAGAGGCAGTCTTCGCTATCGCTCTTGTCGCGGAACGGGGACTGACCGGTTTGCAGGCACGGCGCGGCAGACTTGGTTTTCGTAAGCGTCGCTGTCCATTTGGCCGCAGGCTTCGGCGCGGCCCAGCGCAGATCACCTACAGGTGGGGCGGCATAGGGAATGGCGAAGAACGTCCGTATCCCATCGCGCTCGACCGCCTCGACGGAACCTTGGGCGGTCTTCACCGGGGTAGCCGAGGCGGTGCCGAGGCTCAGCAGGACCAGGGCCGCGCCGGCGATGAGGGAATGGCGATGGCTGCGACGCATGGTGAAAGGCTCCGACCGTGGCGTCAGAAGCCGATTCCCCCGCCAACGCTGCGCAACCTAGCCCAAGCCGTGCGAAGGGCAACGGGGCGGAAACGAGGCCTTGACTCCTTTCACTCTGTGAATAGAACAAAAAAAGAACAAACGGAGTCTGAATGTAATGTCCGATTTTCGCGCCATGCGGGCGAAGATCGCCGCGCTGGAAAGTGGCGGGCGGGCCGACGCGGGTGTGATGGCGCTGGACATGGCGGACATCGACGTGCGCCTGCCCGGCGGCGGGCTGCCGCTGGGGCGCTGGCATGAGATTGTCGGGCCAGGGCTGGAGGCCGAAGTTTCCGCCGCCCCTGCCGCCTTCGCCGCCTTGTTGGCCGCACCCCTAGCCCGCCGGGGCCAGGCGGTCTGGGTGCTACGACGCGACGACCTGTGGGCACCGGGACTGGCCGGACTGGGATTTCCAAACGAGCGCCTGATCCAGGTCTGCGCCCGCGACGAGGCCGAAACCTTGATGGTGATGGAGGACGCCCTGGCCACAGCGGGCGTTACGGCGGTGTTCGGCGAGGTAGAGGCCGTGGATCTGACCGCCGGGCGGCGGCTGCAGTTGGCCTGCGAGAAGCGCGGCGCGACGGGGTTCGTCATCAAGCGACGCCCGTTCGGCGGGACCGCGCGCAAAGAGGCCGCCGGCTCAGTCGCTGCTACCCGCTGGCGCGTGAGGCCCGCGCCGTCTGAACCCTTGGCCGGCGCGTTCGGCCTGGGGGCACCGCGCTATCACGTCGAACTGGAACGCTGCCGGGGCGGACGCACCGGCGCGTGGATCTTGGAGGCCGAGAGGGCCTATTGCTGGGAGGCTGATGATGTCGCGCATCCTTTGCGCCTGGTCGCCCAACTGGGCGATCGCGAACTGGCGCCGGCGCAACTCGACGACCGCCGCGCCGCCTGACGCCCCCTTCGCGCTTCTGGAGACCATCCGTGCGGTCCGAAGACTGTCGGCTGTGAGCCCTGAAGCGGTGAAGTTGGGCCTCTATGTCGGTCAGAAGGCCACCGATGCGAAGGCCTTGGTTCCCGACCTCTTCACCGCCGAGGCGGAGCCACAGGCAGACGCGCAGGCCCTGACCGCGCTTATCGATTGGTGCGTACGTTTCTCGCCGGCGGTGGCGGTGGATGCGCCAGACGGTTTGTTCCTCGATGTGTCTGGCGTCGCGCACCTGTGGGGCGGGGAAGCCGACCTGCTGGAGGATTTCCGTGTACGCCTGGACGCCAGCGGCCTTACGTTCCGCCTGGCCCTGGCCGATACGCCGGGTTCGGCCTGGGCGCTGGCCCACTTTGGCGCGGACGGTGTCATTGCGCCGCCGA
>JAYTWT010000387.1:0-4263 GCA_043743295.1 Alphaproteobacteria bacterium
GTGCGCGCGAAGAATGCGCTGAGCGTCATGATGCACTGCGTCGCCATCGCCTGCTTGGCCTCGGTGCTATGGCTATTCGGCGGCTACAGCCTAGCCTTCTCCGGCGACAATCCGATCATCGGCGACCTAGCCAAATTCGGTCTGCCCGGTGGGCGAGACGCGGTCACCGGCACGCTGCCCGAAAGCGTGTTCTTCGCCTTCCAGATGACCTTCGCGATCATCACCCCCGGCCTTATCGTCGGCGCCTATGTGGAGCGGATCAAGTTCAGCGCGGTACTGGTGTTCAGCGGCCTGTGGCTGCTGCTGGTCTATGCACCAGTCTGCCATTGGGTGTGGGGCGGCGGCTGGCTGGCCGACCTGCACGTCATGGACTACGCGGGCGGCCTGGTGGTCCACGCGACGGCGGGGGTCTCGTCGTTGGTCGCGGTCGCCATGCTCGGGCCGCGCGATGGCTTTCCCAAGTCGGTCAGTCCGCCGCACAATCCGGGTATGACCATGATGGGCGCGGGCATGCTCTGGGTCGGCTGGTACGGGTTCAACGCGGGCAGCGCCCTAGCCGCCGACGCCTCGGCCGGCGCAGCCCTGGTGGCCACTCACATGTCGGCCGCTACAGCCGGCCTAGTCTGGGCGCTGATCGAGCGCGTGAAGTTCGGCCGCTCCAGCATGATCGGCGTGGTGACCGGCGTCGTCGCTGGGCTGGCGACGGTGACTCCCGCGTCAGGTTTTGTGGGTCCGTTAGGCGGCGTAATCCTGGGAGCCGTAGCCAGCCTCGTCTGCTTCCATGCGGTAGACGTGGTGAAGCATCGCCTGAAGCTCGATGACAGCCTGGACGTCTTTGCTGTGCATGGCGTTGGCGGCATTCTGGGCACCCTGTTGGTCGCGTTCCTGGCGACCACTTCGCTGGGCGGCGTCGGCTATGCTGAGGGGATGGGGGCTGGATCGCAGCTGGGTGTCCAGGTCCTGGGCGTCGCCGCGGTCTGTGCCTGGTCGGGGGCAGCGTCCTGGCTGATCCTGTTCCTCTGCAAGCGCACGCTGGGCCTGCGCGCCTCACCCGAGGCGGTGGAGGATGGGCTAGACATGTCGACGCATGGTGAGCGGGCGTATCAGAGCTAGGCCGCATCGGCATAGGTCGCCTATGAAAGTCGAATGATCCACGTCCCCACCGCAACCTGGGCGCACACGGTGCTCGATCTTGCGGCCTGGGGTTCCGGCCTAGCGCTGAGCGCTATGTTGTATCGCTGGCGGCTGAAAGACCTGACCGCTCATGTCGCAGCGAAGGTCGGTGGTGCCTACTTTGCGGCTCTGGCCGTGGGTGCGATTCCCGGTGCTTGGTTGGCCGGATCGCTAAACACTTGGCAGGGCGCGCAACCCGCATTGTCTCATAGCGTGGTTGGCGCCCTGGTCGGCGCGATCATCGCGGTTGAGATCTACAAGGCGGCGCGCGGGATCAGGGGCTCCACCGGCGGCGTGTTCGTGGGGCCGTTTGCGCTGGGCGTGGTGATCGGCAGATGGGGTTGCCTGCTCGCAGGACTGCCGGACGGGACCTATGGTGCGCCGACTTGCCTGCCCTGGGCGGTAGACCTTGGCGACGGCATTGGGCGCCATCCGGTACAAGTTTACGAGAGCTTGGCGACGGCGGTGTTTCTCGGCCTCTACCTCGAAGGGTTGGCGCGCCGCCGCCCTTGGGCGATGCAACGCGGGTTCTACGCCCTCTGCATCTGGTACGGCGCGACGCGGTTCGGTTGGGAGTTTCTAAAGCCCTATCCAGCGTTGATCGGGCCGTTTAACCTATTCCATCTACTATGCGGGGGACTGGTCGCCTATGGATGGGTCTACGACAGCGCCAGCCGCCGCCACGACCGCCAGGAAGGTCGCGCCCTACCTGTTCCTGGGTCAGACCACGAGCCTGTGTGAGACCTGCCTGGGCCTTGTGCCGACCAAGGTGATCGCCGAGGGTGATGACGTCTACTACCTCAAGCGCTGCCGAGAGCACGGGGTGCAGAAGACGCTGATCGCCGACGACTTGGCCTATTGGAAGTCCCAACGCGATTGGCTGAAACCCGGCGACAGGCCCATGTCGGTGGCGACCCGCACCGACCACGGCTGCCCCTACGACTGTGGTCTGTGTCCAGATCACGAACAGCACTCGTGTCTGGCGATCCTCGAGATCAATGAGGCGTGCAATCTCTCCTGCCCAGTCTGTTTCGCCGAAAGCTCTGTGAAGCGACAGGGGCACCGGCCGCTCGCCGAGGTGGAGGCCATGCTAGACGTGATCGTGGCGGCGGAAGGCGAACCGGATCTGGTTCAACTGTCCGGCGGCGAGCCCACCATCCACCCGCGGTTCTTCGAAATCCTCGACGCCGCCAAGGCTCGCCCGATCCGGCACCTGATGATCAATACGAATGGCCTGCGCATCGCGCGCGAGCCGGGTTTCGCGGAGCGGCTGGCGACCTATATGCCGGGCTTCGAAGTCTATTTACAGTTCGACAGTCTGAAGCGCGACGCCCTGATGGACCTGCGCGGTGCCGACCTGACGCGGGTGCGGGCCGAAGCGCTGGCGGCGCTGGAACGGAACAACATCTCCACCACACTGGTGGTCACCCTCAAGAAGGGCGTGAACGATGACGAAATCGCCGAGATCGTCCGTCATGCGCTGACGTGGCGCTGTGTGCGGGGCGTGACCTTCCAGCCGATCCAGGACGCGGGACGCAACGATGGGTTCGACCCCAAGCGCCACCGGATGGTGTTGACTGAGGTCCGGCGCAAGATCGCTGAAGCGGGCGTGTTTGCGCTGGAGGACTTGATCCCCCTGCCCTGCAATCCCGACCAGATTTGCATCGGCTATGGGCTGCGCAACGGCCTCGAGGTTCAACCGGTCACCGCCATGTTGCCGCGCGAGCTATTCGTGGCCGCCCTGCCCAACACAGTGACCTTCGAAGGCTATCCCGAGTTGCGTGAGAAGGTGTTTGAGCTGCTGTCCCTGTCGACGGCCCAGGGCAACACCGCGGACAAACTGGCCTCCCTGCTGTGCTGCCTTCCGGAGGCGGTGGTGCCGCAGGAGGTGGCCTATGAGAATACCTTCCGGGTGGTGATTTCGCAGTTCCTGGACCGGTTCAACTTTGACCTTGGAACCGTGAAGCGCTCCTGCGTCCACTTCGTACAGCCGGACGGGAGGATCATCCCGTTTGACACGTACAACACCTTCTATCGACCGGGGGCGGTAGGAAATGCCGTACTCGCGAAGGGCCAAGCCAATGGCTAGTGCTCGACACGACCCGGTCATGGTTTTCGTCGGCGCAGCCTTGATGGCGATCGGTGGCCTCATCGCGGCGCTTTGCGGCACCTGTACCTTGCTGGCTACTGCAGGCTTGCTCATAGATTTAGCGGAGGGACAGAGGAATGGCGGTGCCGATTACGGCATAAATTTCTGGACCGTCGCTGCGATTGGCGGCCTACCGACGCTCGTTGGTCTGGGCATGTTCCTGGGAGGACGAAGTCTGGGAACGTCGGCAATGAAACCGCCGCCGAAGTTCGACGATGTCTGAGCCCAACGTCGTCCAGCGTTTCTTCGGCACCGCGCTGATAGCCGTTGGCGTTCTCATGATCGTACTATGCGGCGGGTGCGGAGCAGTTTTCTTGTTGGGATTTCTGTGGAGCTTGTTGTTCACGTCAAGTGGGGGTGATTTCGGTGTCTTGGTGGCACCACTGGTGCTTGGAGGGTTTCCCGCGATGATCGGGTTCGGCTTGATGTCTTGGGGCCAAAGTCTGCGCCGACGCTAAACCTTCGCCCGCATTGCCAGCGCCGCCTTGGTCGCCTGAAAAGCCTTCAGGTCGATCCGGTAGCGGGCGTAGAACACCACCGCAATGAGACCGGGGATCGTCGCGAAAACGCCGTCCCACAGGGCTAGGTCCTCGATGACCTTCTGCGGGATTTGACCCGGGACCGCTTTGAGCGGGAAAGCGATCAGGGTTAGCACCAAGCCGGCTAAGGCCGCGCCGATGGCCTGGTCGACTTTCGCGAACAGAGCCCGGGTCGAATAGAGCACGCCCTCCTGCCGCAGACCGTGCTTCAGGTCGTTCTCGTCGGCGATATCGGCGAGCGCAGACATGACGCTGATCGACAGGACGCTGGAGGCACCCAATCCGAGACCCGCGAAGGCGATCAGAATAATCAGCAGTCCGGGCGTTTGCGGCGTCAGGATTCCCATCAATCCGAGCACGATGGGAATGGCAGGAACTGCTGAATAGAAGATCGCGGAAACG
>JAYTWT010000388.1:0-8542 GCA_043743295.1 Alphaproteobacteria bacterium
GCGATCAAACCTCGCAAAGGACTCGACAACAACAACATGGGCGCCAAGAATTCTACCGAACAGGACCGCGAAGAACACCGCTCCCGCCCCGGTGCTCACAACCACGTCGGGGCGTTCCCGCAGCATGATCGTAGCCGAGCTCACGAGATTTCGAACGGCACCCATCAACAGAGTTGGCAGGCCATGTAAACGCGCCTGACCAGCTGCGTAGTGTGGCACGAAATGGGTTCGGTGCTGTCCAGACAGGCTCTTACCGAGCGCCGTGTCTTCCGTAACGAAGAACGAATCGTAGCTGGACCACGCTGGTTCCAGGTCTAAAATCTGCCGAACATGCCCACCGCCGGAACCAGCTAGGCAAATACGCAACCGCCGAATCGGCGAGGCCCCTGCGAGGTTCTTCGGGGTGTCACTCACTTGATTGTCTCCGAGTCAGGTCCGCAACACCTGCCACGGGAACCACAAACAAAACATGAGCTGCGACGAGCGTTTTAAGCCCCGGAGGGCGTGACCCACCATAACCTGAGCACGGTCGAGTGAGAGACCAGGTCCCTGCAAGGGTTCGATCACCGTGACGCGGCCTTGTAGTTTACTGGCCGTCGGTTCGCCCGTAGTCTACCGTCACAGTGTACTCAGATCTCGCCACGCCTTGATCTCTCTGGGCCATTTTGCCTGGGGTCATGATTTCCTTAGGAATGGCACGCAACATGCACTCAGTCCGGTTGTTAGCAGAATAAGGAAGCGTCGCTTGGAAACCGTCTATGATTGGATCACGGTCGCGATCTTCGGGGGCCTCGTGGTCCTGTTTCTGCATCGCTCGGTACAGCCGGGTGAGCCACAGGATACGATCTTGCACTATCTCCCTCCGGCCGTCGGCTGCGCTGTGGCCAATTGGCTTGGCAACCCTCCGCAGGACCAGGGTCTCTTCTCATTTTTGATGGTGCTTGCGGTGGTGATCTACGTGATCGCTGTGCTGAGGCCTTTCGGACTCAGCATCAAGCTACCTAAGCGCTAGTTTTAGCGGCCCATGCCCGTACCGCTTTGGGACGCAATATCCCGGGTCGGTCGTGCCGGGGTCGGTTACCGGACCGCCCCAGAGTCGCCGAGCAGGCACGGCGCAGTACGCAGGATAATCGCAATATCCAGCCAGAACGACTGGCGCTCCATGTACTCCAGATCCAGCGCCACCCGGCGGCGAACCTCCTCGGCTGTATCTATGGGGCCGCGGGATCCGTTGACTGCGGCCCAGCCTGTCAGGCCGGGTTTGATGCGGTGGCGGTGAGCGTAGGTTTCCACCAGCTTGCTGGCTTCCGCGCCGCCGCTCAGCATGCCGATGGCGTGGGGGCGGGGACCCACGACTGACATCTCTCCGGTGATGATGTTGAAGATCTGGGGCAATTCATCCAAGCTCGTTCGGCGGATGAAGCGGCCTACGCGGGTCACCCGATCATCGCCAGCGCTCACCTGGCGGACGGCGGCGAAGTCTGAGGTCTCCACGCGCATGGAGCGGAACTTCCAGACCACGATCTCTTCGTTCATATAGCCGTGCCGGCGCTGGCGGAAAAAGACCGGACCGGGCGTATCGAGACGGATAGCCACCGCAACCGTGGCCATCAGCGGGGCAAGGGCGATGAGACCTGCGATACCTAGCGTCAGGTCCAAGACCCGTTTGGCCAAGAGGTAGCCGGAACGTTGGCGAGGTCCGGTTACCTGAAGCAGGTCAAAGTCGGCGAGGCGGCCCACGGCCTGGCTGGTGATCTCGTCGTCAACGTCTTCGAGCAACAATGAGATCGGATTGGGGATCGGTGCCAGGCGCTGGATCAACTGTGCTATCCGTGCGTTGGCTTTGGCAGGCACAGTGATCACGATCCGATCCACAAATGGCAGGATGCGGTGGTCGATCAGGTCGCTGGTTTTGCCCAAGACGGGTACACCTCGGACTTCCGGCCCAACCCTGTCACGGCGATCATCAAAGATCCCGAGAATGTTGACGTCGCGGGTACGCATCGCGCGGCGGATCAGGCGCTCGGCAGCCGGCGTTCCGCCCACGATGATCAGATTAGGCGTCAGGAGGCCCTTGCGACGCAGCGAGGCCAGGACCGTTCGCCAGCCGAGATGTGTGAGACAAAGGGCGAGCCCTGCCGTTGCGGCCCATGCTGCGCATCCCAAAGCGGGGAACGTGGGGTCCATCAGCCCGCAAACCGTGCCGGCTACACCTGCTGCGGCGGTTGCGGCAATCAGGAGGCGGCCAAAGCGGCGGCGTGACCGTTCGCGCGAACTCATTGCGTAGGCCCCGGTCGCAACCAGCAGCACCAAGGCCAAAATCGGCGCGCCCAGCAGCATTGCCTGCGGTAGTGGCATTAGAAACGACGCCGCCATTGAGGCCAGCACCAGGGCGACGGCGTCTCCAAACTGGAACAAGCGTGCGACGCCAACACCGGACATGCGGTTACGGACGCTTTGCAGCTGCTCCGGGCGCAAGGGACCACGCTGCGGCTTGGTCGGATCGAGCATCAGGGGTTCGGCGCTATGAAACGCACCGGTGTCGTCCGCCATTCTGGCTGTTCCTAGTGGTATGTCTGAACACACTAGGGGCCGCGCCTAAGCGATCAGTTAAGGCGGGGTCGTTCTGGCACCTTAGACACCTCTAGTACGCGCGGGTGTCGGCAAAGATCAGCGGGACGGTGCGCCAGACGATCTGCAGATCAAGCCCGAACGACCAAGTGTCAATATAGACATTGTCTGCCGTGACGCGGTCCAAAATGGCTTGAGGGTCGGTCACCTCGCCGCGGTATCCTGACACAGCGGCATAGCCGGTTAGGCCGGGCTTGGCGCGAAAGCGGCGAACGTACTCGGGCGATAGTTTGCTCCAACTCTCGTCATGGGCGACCGCATGGGGCCGAGGTCCAATCAGCGACATTTCGCCACGAAGAACATTCAGCAATTGCGGTAGTTCATCCAGACTGAACTTGCGGAGGACGGCACCCAGAGCGGTTATTCGCGCATCACCACGGGTCGCTTGGCGAACCGTGGCACCATCCTCCGCGACGGTCATTGTGCGGAATTTGAACACGGTGAAGACGACGCCGTTGAGGCCTGTGCGCCGCTGCCGGAACAGGGCTGGACCTCGGCTCTCCAACCGCACCAGCATACTGATCGTGAGCAACAAAGGCAGGAAGAAAAGTAGAGCGCCGAGCGACATGATAAGATCAAACCCCCGCTTGCGGCGGCTGCACGCGACGCGGGTCATCTCGGGTAATGCGGCCTTCGGCGCCAGGACGCTGGACGAAGGGCCTGGCGGATGGCTCCAAGAGGAGGCGTCATCGTGAGCGCGCAATTTGGCCAGGCTACTCAAAACACGGACTCCCGCCGGGCCGCACGGCCTCGGTGAGTCCGGTCAGGAATTGATCCATCGCTTCGGCGCTCCAGAGGCGAACCCGAAGGTTCGGCCCGTCGCCATTCATCTCAGTCGAGATGTGCGCATCGCCGTCGACGTCGTCGGCGTGTTTCTGAACAAAACCGTAGAACGCCGCACGGATTCGGTCCGCGTCGTCCTTGGCTTCAAAGCGTGTCTCAAATTCGGACATGATCCCCGACCATCTCATCGACCACGCCCTGTTATGAGCAAGAGCCGCGCCACGGCTCCCGAACCGTGACCAGCGTGGTCTATGCATATTCGGGGGAGACCGGTCCAAGGTTGCAATCAAGGCTAAGAAATCGTCAACGTCCCGTACCGCTGAGCTTCAAATGCCTGAGGCTAACCCGAGTTAGTAGGC
Organism: Alphaproteobacteria bacterium; assembly: GCA_043743295.1. Taxonomy (GTDB): domain Bacteria; phylum Pseudomonadota; class Alphaproteobacteria; order Caulobacterales; family Caulobacteraceae; genus Phenylobacterium. The sequence continues at coordinate 3,774 of JAYTWT010000388.1, forward strand.
TTGTGGATCGCTGAATATGATCAGCGTCGTCTTGGCCAAGATGGCGATGTCGAGGCCTAGGGACCAGCTCTCGATATAGAGATTGTCGGCGGAGACTCGGTCTTCCATACAGCGCGTACTATGGATCTCGCCTCGCAGTCCATTGACCTGCGCCAGGCCCGTCAAGCCCGGCTTCGCACGGAACCGGTCGGCGTAGGTGCCGATCTGCTCGCCGTAGTAGGCGTCATGCGCCAGGGCATGTGGGCGAGGTCCCACAATAGACATGTCGCCCTTCAGCACATTCACGAACTGTGGCAACTCATCAAGGCTAAGCTTGCGAAGTAGCGCTCCAAAGGCGGTGACGCGCGCATCGTTGCGCGTGGCGTGCTGAACCGCACCGCAGTCTTCCGTCACAGTCATGGTTCGGAATTTGTATATGGTGAACGTCCGTCCGAGGTAGCCGGTGCGCCGCTGCTTGAAGATGATCGGCCCGGGAGACTCGGCCCGCACGGCTATAGCGATACACATCAGGAGAGGTAGAAAAAGGAATAGTGCGAGGCTGGCTGCTGCAACGTCGATGACGCGCTTGCCCCAGCTCTGCGAAAGCCTGGAGCGCTGCAGGTCCAGAAGCACTCCACCCGCAGGTGATGCCCCCCGAACAGATGGTTTCGTCGCCTCGGCGAGCAGGTCCGTCATGGGTTTTCCGTATCTCCTATAGTCTTTCGCAAAAAGCCGAACCGACCGCTAGTCCTGTTGATCGTCTGTTAGCTATCTTCTCGAACCCTCTCTTCACTGACTTCGGTGTTTAACGGAGGTCAGCCCCAGAAACAGGGTGGTGTCGGAGAAGAACAATGCCGACGGATGTGACTGTCGAGATTGCGGGCCATGGCGCACGCGAACTGCCTGGACGGCGTTTGCCGGTCGGCTTTGGCTTGGGACTGGGTGCCTGCGCCTCAGTCGCTCTTTGGACATTCCTTGGATTTGGCGTGAGGGCTCTGCTTTCGTGAGGTGACTCGAGCCTCAGGCTCTGCCGCCACGACAAAACGTGCTTGCCGCGCCAAGCTTGCGGTCTTAGTCGAACCCGGTACGTGATGGTCTCTGGCGCATCGTTCGCCACGAGGGAGGCCGTGATTTCTACGCCCGTATATCCGGTGATCCTGTGCGGCGGGGCGGGTGCGCGGCTCTGGCCCGTGTCACGCCCTTGGCAACCGAAGCCTTTCATTGACCTTCACGGCGGCATCTCCAGCTTTCGCGAGACCGTGCGCCGTGCCCGCGCCGTGGCTCCCAGGGGCGAACTGATTGTTGTGGCCGGCGCAAGTCATGCTGCGCTGGTTGCCACCCAACTGGATCTCGAAGGCGAGATGGCCCAGGTGCTGCTGGAGCCGATGGGTCGCGATACCGCGCCTGCGATCACGGCGGCGGCGATCTGGATTGCAGAGCGTAACCCCGCGGCGGTGATGGTTGTGCTGTCTGCGGATCATTTCATTCCCGATAGCGCGGCCTTCGAACTTTCCATTGGCCAAGCCGTAGCCGGTGCCCGGCAGGGCGGCGTCATCACTTTGGGCGTGAAGCCCCAGAGCGCCGAGACTGCGTACGGCTACATCCTGTCAGGATCTTCGGATCGAAGCCTGAGGCCGATCATCAGTTTCGAGGAGAAGCCAGACCGGATACGCGCAGAGGCCCTGGTGGCCGCAGGTGCGCTGTGGAACAGCGGCATTTTCGTGGCCACGGCGGAGACAATCCTGACTCAGGTTGCCCTGTTTGCGCCGGACATAGCGGCCAAATGTCGGGCGTCGGTCAGGGTGGCGGCATCCGATAGTCGAACTCAGACCCTGGGGCCTGCGTTCGCCGAGGCTCCTCGCCTGGCGTTTGACCGGGCTGTCATGGAGCGCACGTCCAAGGGGCTGGTTTTGCCGGTGACCTTCGTTTGGTCGGACCTGGGATCTTGGGCGGCGATTCATGCCGCTTCAATCCAGGATCAGCACGCCAATAGTATTCAAGGTGATGTCCGCCTAGCTGGCGGGGAACGGGTGCTGGTAAGAGCGGAGGCCGGTGTTCGGGTGGCGGTCGTCGGCGTTTCTGATGTGGCCGTGATCGTCACCGCTGACGCGGTCTTGGTGAGTCGCCTTGATCTAGACAGTGCAGCAGTTGCGCTGGAGCCATCACAGAAACGCGGTCGTTTCGCTACGCGGCAGGCCGCCACCGAGGGGCTCTCACGTTGGTTGCGAACATCAGCCCTGCCGCTGTGGGCTACGGTTGGCGTAGATTCTGCATCCGGCGCATTTCGGGAAGGGCTGACCTTGGATGGTACGCCCGACGATCCGCGCCGGCGAAGCCGGGTGCAGGCGCGACAGGTGATGGTCTATGCCTCGGCGCACGCAGCGGGGCTTCCTGGCCCCTGGTTGGCGATTGCTCGGCGAGCTCATGATGACCTTCTCGCCAGGGCTCGCCGCCCGGACGGACTGTTCGTCAACGAGATGTCGACGTCAGGCGAGGTGCGAGATCCGACAGCCTATCTCTATGAACATGCCTTTCACCTGCTCGCTCTGGCGACTTTGCAGCGCACAGACCCCAACGGTCGCGGCGATGCCGATTTAGCGCGGACTCTTTTGGAGGGGCTCGCGCCACTTCGCCATGTGAACGGAGGATTTCGTGAGGTTGGGCCGGAGCCCTTTCAAGCCAACGCGCTGATGCACCTTCTGGAAGCTGCGATGGCCTGGGACAACCTTGGCGTCGATCCCATCTGGGGTCAGTTGGCCGATGAGATCGCTCAGCTGGCGCTTGGTCGGTTCGTTGACCCTGGAACCGGCGCGATATCAGAGTTTTACGATGAGGCCTGGGCTCCGAGGACCGGAGCGCAGCTGCGGATTGAACCCGGCCATCAGTTCGAGTGGGCGGAGTTGCTGGCGCGGTGGGGGGCGGCCCGTGGAGTCGAAGCCGCGCGTGTCGCGGCCGTTCGGTTGTTTGAAGTGGGGCGATATGGGTATGATCCGTCGCGTGGGATCGTGATTGATACGCTTTGGAGTGATCTCTCTCATCGCGAATTGACCGGCCGTCTCTGGCCACAGACGGAGTTTCTGAAAGCCAGCGTCGCGCTGGGCGATGATGAGGCTATCGTTGTCGCATCCAATGCCGTGGCGCGGTTTTTGGAGAGCCCCGTGGCCGGGGTATGGCGCGAGCGCTTGCGGGTGGATGCTGAGTTTATTGAGGAACCTGCACCGGCGACATCGCTTTATCACCTGACGACCGCGATCTTGGCGCTGAAGGGCGGAGCGTGACGCATTGGTCGGGCCGGCGCACAGCCCGGCGGCAGCAGGGTTAGTCATACGATGGACATGATCCCCTCGGACGAGAAGAGGACTTAGGCTTGGTGTTCCGTTCGGCTGCGCAAATGGCTAGTCACATGCCATGAACATGAATCCGCTTTCCGACCAGACCGTTCGATTGGGAGTCCTTGGCCTGGGCTACGTCGGTCTGCCGCTTGCCGTCGCGTTTTCGAAACATGTGCATGTCGTCGGGTTCGACATCAGTCAGCGCCGGGTAAGCGACTTGAACCGAGGCGTCGACGAGACCTTGGAAGTCAGTTCTGAGGACCTGAAAGGCCTGTCGGGAATTCAAATCAGTTCCGACCCAAATGATCTCAGGGACTGCAACGTTCTTATCGTTACAGTTCCCACGCCGATAGATATTCATAAGCAACCCGATCTATCGGCGTTGATGGAAGCAAGTCGAATTGCAGGATCCGTCATTTCATCAGGAAGTGTTGTGATATACGAATCAACAGTATACCCGGGCGCTACCGAAGAGGAATGTGTCCCTGTTATCGAGTTGGCGTCTGGTCTCAAGTTAAATCAAGATTTTTACGTGGGATATAGTCCGGAGCGGGCCAACCCAGGTGACCCTGCCCACAAACTCGCTGACATCGTGAAGGTTACGTCCGGCTCCACGCCGGAGGCCGCAGCTTTTGTCGATGGCCTCTATGCCATGGTTGTGGCTGCCGGCACGTTTATGGCGAGTTCTATTCGCGTAGCCGAGGCTGCCAAGGTTATCGAAAATACCCAGCGCGACCTGAATATCGCCCTCATCAATGAGTTTGCGCTGATTTTCCGCAGGCTGGATCTGGACACTGCCGAGGTTCTCGCGGCAGCTGCCACCAAGTGGAATTTTCTGAATTTCCGGCCCGGCCTTGTTGGCGGCCACTGTATTGGCGTTGATCCCTACTACCTCACGCACAAAGCGGAGGCCGTCGGCTATCGTCCGGAGGTCATCCTGGCGGGGCGCCGGATTAACGACTTCATGGGCGGCTACGTCGCTCGGGAGTTGGTCAAGGAAATGATCCGCCGCGGGACCCCAATCGAAGGAAGTCGAATTCTGGTGATGGGCCTAGCTTTCAAGGAAAACTGTCCGGATCTTCGCAACTCACGCGTTGTCGACATCATCGATGAGCTAAAAGGCTATGGCGCGCAGGTCGATGTCTGGGATCCCTGGATCGCTCCGATTGATGCCAGACGCGAGTACGACATTGAACCGATCACCAACCCGCAGACCGGCGTGTACGACGGCATCGTCGTCGCCGTGGCGCATAGCCAGTTCGAACAGCTCGGGGCGGAAGGCATTCGCGCGTTAGGCACCAGCAACTTGGTCCTCTTCGATGTGAAGAGTGCCCTGCCTAGAGGTGCGGCGGAGCTTCGACTGTAGGCATCGGCGCATCGGATGCCGCACAAGGCGCGGGTTCGGTTTGGCAGATACAAGGAAAGGCTGCGAGGTCGCCCTCGCAGCCCTCTTGGTTT